>NZ_JASHDO010000004.1:0-170899 GCF_047463615.1 Streptococcus infantis
TTGTAGACTATATTGATTACTACAACAACAAACGAATTAAGGTAAAACTAAAAGGACTTAGTCCTGTACAATACAGAACTAAATCCTTTGCTTAAATTAATTGTCTAACTTTTTGGGGTCAGTACATATCTACAGACGTTTATTTTTATCCTGCCACTGTTCTCGCTTCTTCTACTTTTACTTTTTTCTCCTTCTTATTGGAACCAGTCAATCGTTTCTTACTGTCTCTATTTGTGTTTATCTTTTAAGAAAATTTATTTATATATTGTGATTTTTTCTATTTCAAAGCACTTTTGACCTTCTTCTTGGTGATGAGGCGGTCATTTTTGTTGGCTAGGGATTTGAGTCGGGCTTCGAGTAAGACTTTTCTGCCTGCTTCGTTGCGGGTGTAGACTAGCTGGTAATCACCTAGCTGAGGTGCGATTGCGTCTAGAAAGAGCTGAGCTTCTTCCTTGCGCTTTTCAAAGAGGCTAGGAACTACAAAATACTTGGATTGACCTGCTGGTGCTTTTTTTGCTACTAAGAGGTAGCGTTGATTGTCCACGGGTGCAAAGAATTCACCCAAGGTCTGAGAGAAGAGCTCCTTATCTCGCATACTGCCACCTTTTAGATAGGCAAAAATGCAATAGCTATCCTTATCTTCTTCCACCTGCACGCGCGACTGGTCATCAGAAAGATGCCCCATCTTTAGCATGGCATTACGAATACCTTCACCCACCTGACGTAGGCGTACATAAGGACTCTTGTAAAAGAAATAACGAACCAGAGCAATAGTAAGCAAGACAAGACTAATAGTCGTTAACCAAGCCAAACGAATACCATTTGTTTTAAAAAGATAGATGAGGAGATTAACTGCAATCAGTAAGAAAGAATAGCGAACCCACTTTTCAGCATCAACTAGTGTCAAGAGAGGGATTTGCTTGCGATCGGTTGCTACCTCATTGACAATCTCTAGTTTATCCGCAACTACTAACGCCTCCTGCCATTTTTTGCGAAGGGAGCTACGGTCCTTGGACAATTCCTTGATTTTCTGATTATAGGCTTTAATCTTACTTTTCTTAAAAGGAGGTTTTGGGAAGTCCAAGCGATCCAGCCCTGTCTCGATGGTATCCTCCTTATAGGATAAACCTAGAAAATGCTCCATCCGACGAATTAGACTGAGTAAATCTTGATAGGAATTATCCTTATCTACTTCCTCTTCATTTTCCTTTTCCCTCAAGAAAAGATTTTTTGTATAGGGTTTGATAGCTACCAGATGCCAGATATTACTGGTCTTTTCTGGATGGCCTGACCAGATACGAATGGCACGCCCTCGCATCTGATTACTGAGCATAAAGCTCCCCACAAAACTACCTAAGATCAGAGAATTAACACAAGGCGCATCCCACCCTTCACCTAAGAGAGACTTGGTCCCGATCAAGACCTGGATGGCCCCCCTTTGAAAGAGCTCAGTTACAGCCCCTACCATACCTTTACAGGTTGAGGGAAAACCTACCTGAAGATAGGCAGCTGGATCTAGTTGACCAATGGCTGAGAAGGTCAAAGCAACTGTTGGCAAGAGTGCTTGGAGTTCCTCCCTAACACTAGTTGGCACGATAACCACACTTCCCGAAAGCACTGCTAGGGGAACAGAAATTCCCTGTTTCTGAGCACTTCGGCGAATGCTTTCAAAGTAAGGAAGAACCCCCAGTTGACTGATTGGAGCCTGATCATCCCCTAGATAGTTAGCAAAATCCTTACGGATATAGTCTGCTAGGACTAGTTGTCTCAAGTCCTTTCCGAGGCTAGCATACTCGGTCGCAAAGATATCAGCAATTCCAGATAATTTCCCCAAGGATTGATTGAGAATTTGATCATTGATCTTATTTCGAACCAAGAAAAGCTGGCGTTTGTCAATCAAGCCCCTGGCCTTCATGTCCCTTTCTATCTCTTTGATATAGTCGGGTCTTGCCTCATACCAATCAGGTGTCTGGTAGAGAATTCCTTGGAGAAGGACCTCCATCCAGTAGTAGTTCAGCGAAGGAAGGCTTTTACTGCCAATGAGATTCTTTAAATATTGAGGGATTTCTAGCTTTTGAGAATGAAGATAAATGAGGATGGCCGAGAGATACTTGGGATCTTCAAGAAGTAGATCTGCCGAGATTTGGCCTTTAAGAACCTTGGAGCTAGCAATTAACTCCTTAAACTCAGGTTCATCTACTAAGTGACTGAGATACTGCCACTTGGCATCTTCAAAGTCCTGAAGAACCTTCTCCTCTTCCTTGGTCGGAGTACAGATATAAACAAAGTCTTGGTGAGGACAAAGTGTCTCCTCCTTGACCAGTTCTGGCACCGTGATTTCTTGGTCGATCTCCCCACACATCTGGAGATAACGCGCCCAGAGTTCTGGCTCACTATCATAGGGAGGGGTTGCGGTTAGAGAAATGACCTGCAGTTTCGGATATTTCTTACGGAAGTCTTCTAGACTTCTCCACCATTCATTTCTCAAATGATGACATTCGTCCAGACAGAGGGTTTCAACTCCCTGCTCCTTAAGACTAGCAATGAGATCAAAACCGCCAAAATCCACCGTCTCACCATTCTCTTCTTGAGACTGGACCTGTTGCATAGCACTATGAAAAGCTTGGTAGGTGGCGATGGTGATTTGCTTCATGTCCTTGAGATTTTGAGACACGAGACTTGTGACTTGGTTCTCATCCTCTAAAAAGGCCTGGCTAATTCTATCCACCCATTGTTCCCGAATGGTAACTGTCGGTACCAAGACTAGAGCAGGCTTATCAAAGCGAGCCATCAACTCGATACCAATGGTTGTCTTGCCAGATCCTGGTGCTGCCACAAGGTGAACATGTCCATCTGCTTGATATTCTTGGAACTTATCCAAGACCTGCTTTTGGTAGTTGCGCCAAGTTCCATTAAAGCTTAATCCTAACATGTTAGTTTCCTCATTCTAAGCTATCATTTTCTTACTATCATTTTATCATACTTGTGTCAAAGTCACACCTAGAATACTGATAGTCTTTCTCCTCAAAATATGGTATAGTAGATTTATACTACTTAAGAGGATTTTACATGTCACAGAATAACCAAATGAAAGCTATTTCACCCCTTCTGCAACAAGTGATTCATATTTCATCGATCGTCGGTGGAGTTGGCACCTTGATCTTCTGCATCTGGGCCTATCAGGCAGGGATTTTACAGTCCAAGGAAACCCTCTCTGCCTTTATCCAACAGGCAGGCATCTGGGGGCCTCCACTCTTTATCTTTTTACAGATTTTGCAGACGGTGGTTCCTATCATTCCTGGTGCTCTGACATCGGTCGCTGGTGTCTTTATCTATGGTCATATCGTGGGAACTATTTACAATTACATTGGCATTGGCATTGGTTGCGCCATTATCTTTTACCTAGTGCGACTTTACGGTGCTCCCTTTGTCCAGTCTGTCGTTAGCAAGCGTACCTATGATAAGTACATCGGCTGGTTAGACAAGGGCAATCGCTTTGATCGCTTCTTTATCTTTATGATGATTTGGCCAGTTAGTCCAGCTGACTTTCTCTGTATGCTGGCAGCTCTGACCAAAATGAGCTTCAAGCGTTACATGACTATTATCGTCTTGACCAAGCCTTTTACCCTCGTGGTTTATACTTATGGCTTGACCTATATCATTGACTTCTTTTGGCAAAGACTTTAATACTCTTCGAAAATCTCTTCAAACACGTCAGCTTCGCCTTGCCGTACTCAAGTACAGCCTGTAGCTCGCTTCCTAGTTTGCTCTTTGATTTTCATTGAGTATAAAATTACAAAAAAGAATGAGGCCGGGACAAAATCCCGACCTCTTTTTTTATGAATATTGAGCCTTTGATAAAGCAACTGATTGGAGCATTTCTGAGCCTTCTATACTCCATAAAACTCTGTTAATAATTATTTTTACTCTACATAACTTTCAACACTTCACTGTATGCTTAAGGACTCGCAAACTCATCATCTTTTCGCTTTTTAAACTCTCTTTTTCAACAGATAGGAAACCAGACAAGAAGTAACAATCATCCATACTCCTAGAATGATAAAGGTCATTCGACCATTCGTTGTTACTAAGCCAATTCCTGAAAGAACAAAGGGTGTTAATGACGCACCAAAACTACATCCCAAAACTGCAAAGGAAGTTGCTTTATTGAGAAGCTTGGCAGGTATTTTCTCAGAAACCAACTGAAAGACAGTTGTGAGAGCGATGCTATAGGCAAAACCTCCCAAGACTGAGCCTGCCACCACTAGCCAAAGAGAAGGGGCTAGAGCAATCATAATCTGACCCACACCAAAGGTAATCCCTGCTACCAATAAGAGTTTTTCTCTAAAGGCTGAGATTAGGAAGGAAAAGCTAAGTCCCGCTAAAATCCCGATCAACTGCATGGCACTTAAGACCAAACTAGAAAGCTGAGCATCTCCAAATCCTGCCTCAATCATAAGGCTTGGAATACGGAAGGTTATGGCTGTATTGGTACATACAATAACCGATGCAGCAATAGCCAAATAAAAGATGAGCCACTTCATAGTTGGAGTTAGGTGCTCAAGCTCTTCATGTTTATGCTTAGAAACTTTCCCTTCTTCTTTATCATAGGGAACAAAAAGGAGGAATAAAGCTAGAACAACTAATCCAGCAGCATAAGCTAAAAAACTGGCAGTCCAGCCAAAGGCCAAAAGTTGCCCAACCGCCAAGGTTAAGATAGAGGCACCTACTACCTCGGCAGAACCACGAAAGCCAAGCATCTGGATACGAGTTTTACCATGGTATCGTTCACTGATGATTGAGATAGCCTTGGCGTTCAGCATCCCAACACCCAGTCCAAAAAGAAGACGAGTGACAAAGACAAAGTAGTAACCTTGATACCAGAAAGGTGCAGTTCCACTGATTGAAAGGATCAAAAGTCCCAAGGTTAATTGGAGACGCTCAGGAAAAATGCGTTCCAAAACTCCGTTCAATAAGAGCATGGCCATAATTCCAAAGGAAGGGAGACTGACCAAAAGCTCGACCTGACCTGTCGAATAACCCTGGTAATAGTCAAACATAGCAGGGAGGGCACTCGAGATTGAAAACGATGTGATCAATACTAAAGACAGAGAGAGCACGCTCGCCTTTTCTAAAAATTGTTTCATCTTATCCTCATATTTCATTCATTTTAGCTAGAAAGAGCTCGTGATTGCTTGTATCGCTTGATGAAAGTGTCTATTCACTACTTCTATCATCGGATTGCCAGCCTCCTCCATCAGCTCTTATGACAAAAAGGTCCTTTCTTATCATACACTGTTTCCAGCAAATTGGCAAGCAACTTGTAGGGCAAGTTCAAAACAAAAAAGCAGGGCAATCTGACTCTCTGAGTCCTCGATTGCATCCCACTTTTATGTGTATTAGCAATAATAATTGGCTTAGATTTTCAAGAATCGACGCATTGAGATTCCTGATCCAAGTGAACCGATACAGATCCCGATAACAAACAAGAGGCCAACCATCAAAGGAATAAAGGTATCTGGTGTAATCAGAGATAGGTTTTGTCCAACCAATGATGGGTTAACAGATTGGTAGACACGGTTATAGATAAGATAAACCATGATAGATGGAAGGGTTGCTCCCAATAGTCCAATGAAGGCACCTTCCAGCAAGAATGGGCCACGGATGTAGCCGTTCTTGGCACCAACCAAACGCATGATTTGGATTTCACGACTACGTGAAATGATGGTAATACGGATGGTATTTGAAATCAAAAAGACTGCGATGAAAATCAATAGTCCTGCAATGACCAATCCCCATACACGGATGAAGGACGCCAACTTGAAGAGACGCTCCGTATTGGCACCACCGTCTTGAACCTCAGAAACTCCTTCGATTTTCTTAGCTTCTTCAGCGACTGGTTTCACATCACTTGGTGAATTGGTATCGACAATGTAGGCATCATGAAGGGGATTGGCATCACCTTCAAAAACCTTCCACTCGTCACCCATGGTTTCAGTCAGCTTTTGGTACTGCTCTTCTTTACTTGAGAAGGTTACATTTTTAACTGATGGCAAAGCCTTAAGGGCATCATAGACCTTGTGGTAATCATTGTTAGTGACTGTCTGGCCTTCTTTAACAATGGTTTCGCTATTGTCTTCAACATCTTTACGAACATAAACCATGACGCGGACGTTGTTTTCAATATCCGTCGCCAATTTTGCAGTATTAAAGATAACTGAGGCAAAAATAGCAACCAAGGTCAAGGTAATCATGACCGAACTGACAGCAGCAATGGTCATCCATCCATTACGCTTCAAACTCTTTAAAGCTTCTAATAGATGGCGGAAAAATCTACTAATCATCGTATCCGTACTCTCCTTTCGCTTCGTCACGAACCACGCGACCATTCTCGATGGCAATGACGCGGTGGCGCAAGGTATTTACGATTTGACTGTTATGGGTTGCCATCAAAACTGTGGTTCCTTGAAGATTGATACGTTCCAAGAGGTTCATGATTTCCCATGAGTTATCTGGGTCCAAGTTACCTGTTGGCTCGTCCGCAATCAAAACCTTAGGATTGTTTACGATAGCACGCGCAATGGCGATACGTTGTTGCTCACCACCTGACAATTCATTAGGGAATGAACGAACCTTGTGTTTCAAACCGACAAGATCCAAGACTTCCATAACACGTTTTTTGATATTACGACGACTTTCACCGACAACCTCCATGGCATAAGCAATGTTCTCATAAACGGTTTTCTTTGGCAAAAGTTTGTAATCCTGAAAGACAACTCCTACGTTTCTACGCAAAAGTGGTACATCTTTCTTTTTAATCTTCACGAGATTAAAACCTGCAACCTGCAAGCTTCCTTTTTCTACTTTAACCTCACGATACAAGGCACGGATAAAGGTTGACTTACCTGCACCTGAAGGACCTACGATATAGGCAAACTCTCCTGGTTCAATACTCACAGAGACGCCACGTAGGGCTGTTGTCCCGTTGTCATACTTTTTGACAACATCTCTCATTTCAATGATCGACATGTGACTTCCTTTCTATTAACTAATACGCCATTTCAGATAGGCATCAATGAATCCATCTAAGTCTCCATCCATAACCTTATCTACCTGCGCAACTTCAAAGCTGGTACGATGGTCTTTGACCATGGTATAAGGGGTAAATACATAGGAGCGGATTTGGCTACCCCATGTGATTTCTTTCTTATCCCCCTTAAGGGCATCTACCTCAGCAGCTTTCTTTTCCTGCTCCATTTGATAGAGTTTTGCCTGGAGCATCTTCATCGCACGATCACGGTTTCCGTACTGAGTACGGTCAACGGTTGATGCAACGACAATCCCTGTCGGAATGTGGGTCAAACGAACACCCGTTGAAACCTTGTTGACATTCTGTCCACCTGCTCCACCTGAGCGGAAGGTATCCATCTTGATATCATCCTCACGAATGTCAACTTCGATGGTATCATCCAACTCTGGCATAACTTCTACAGAAGTAAAGGAGGTATGACGGCGTTTGGCCGAGTCAAACGGCGAGATTCGTACCAAACGATGTACTCCCATTTCCGACTTAAGAAGCCCATAAGCATTTGGCCCTTCAAAAGACAAGGTCACCGACTTAATTCCTGCTTCATCACCAGCTTGATAATCCAATACTTCCACCTTGAAGCCTTTGGCATTTCCGTAACGAGTGTACATACGAAGGAGCATATCTCCCCAGTCTTGGGCTTCTGTTCCCCCAGATCCTGGGTGAATCTCTAAAATAGCATTATTATGATCATAAGGCTCTGACAAGAGCAGAGTCATCTCATAGCTGGTCATCATCTGATCTAGTTCAGCTAGCTTCTCAACCAACTCATCCTTGACAGACTCATCCTCTGCTAAAAAGTCTAGTAAGATTTCAACCTCATCCTGCAACTCTTCCATGGTATGGAAGGTATTGTAGGTATTTTTAAGTTCATTTAATTCTTGCGACGTTTTTTGGGCCGCAATATTATCGTTCCAAAAATCAGGTTCTGTCATTTTGTTTTCCAAAATGGCAATTTCTTCTTCTAACCCTTCGAGGTCAAAGAGACCCCCTAAAAGAAGCTAATTTTTCACGATTGGCGTCAATTTTTTGACGAATTTCTGAAATGTCCATATATACTCCTTTTTTGCATCGTTTTATTATACCATAATTTTTCTTATTTATCTAATCAGTCGGTTTTAAAATTTCTTATCAAAATATTTCGATTTAAAGACAAAGAGGATGTTTTCAACAACTTAGGGTATAAAGAATCAAAAAAACACCCCAAAGCTGATCAATATTCTCATCCTAAAAACATTGATCAATTCTTTGAGATGTATATAAATACTATTTCATGAGAAAACTAGGTAGTGAGTGAAAGACTAGCACAAAGGAAGTTTTCTCGAAAACTTAGTAAGAGGTAAAAAGCACTTATTCTTTATCTGCCTTCAAAGTCGGTTTTGTTTCAGCAGCTTCCTCTTTTTCATTGGCTTCTGCTGACTTTTCTTCCTTATCTGCTGGCTTATCAGAATCCCTCTTAGGATCTTCTTGACTTCCCTGAACTTCTTCCTCTTTTACAGGATTTAAGCTCCAAATACCATCTTGATTGACCTTGTAGCCATCAGGTGTTGTTCCATTTCTTAGAAGTGAACCATCTGCTTGGAAATAATACCAATTGCCATTCAGTTGTTTCCAACCTGTTTGCATAGCACCATTAGCATCAAAGTAATAACTTTCACCATTTACTTTGTATAGTCCAGTTGCCATCTGACCAGTTTCAACGTCAAGATAATACTTAACCCCTTTATCTTGGAGCCAACCTGTCTTCATAGCTCCGCTAGTTGCAAAGTAGTAATAATGATTGTCTAGCCATTTCCAACCGGTTTGCATAGCTCCGCTTGCATTGAGGTAATAGCGAGTGCCATCAATTTCTTGAAGACCAGTTAGCATGATGCCTTCCTTGTCTAGATAGTACCAGGTGTCCTTATCTTTGAACCAGCCAGTCTTCATGGCTCCGCTACTTGCAAAGTAGTAGTAATGATTGTCTAACCATTTCCAACCTGTTTGCATAGCTCCACTTGCATTAAGGTAATAACGAGTGCCATCAATTTCTTGCAGGCCTGTGAGCATGATACCTTCCTTGTCTAGATAGTACCAAAGGTTCTTATCTTTGAACCAGCCTGTCTTCATCGCTCCACTGCTTGTGAAGTAGCTATAATGATTATCAAGCCACTTCCAACCTGTTTGCATGGCTCCACTTGCATTAAGATAATAACGAGTTCCTTCGATCTCTTGTAGGCCAGTTAGCATAACACCTTCTTTATCCAAGTAATACCAAGTTTCTTTATCCTTAATCCAGCCTGTTTTCATTGCTCCAGAACTTGCAAAATACTTCCAATGACCTTCAATAAGGGCCCAGCCTGTTTTCATGATACCATTGTTATCAAAGTAGTAGCTTGATCCATTGATTTGCTTCAAGCCAACTGCTCGAATACCATCTTCATCATAATAATACCAGTTTGAACCTATCTTTTGCCAGCTTGAAGCTGTCCCTTCTGTTTGCAGAGCACCATCACTTGCAAAGAGCATTTTCTTACCTTTGAAGACTTGTAAGCCCGTCAGCATTTTCCCATCTTTATCAAAGAGGTACTTTTGCCCACCAATTTCAGCTAGTTCATTATAAAGTCTTGCACCTGTAGAGCTGATATAGTACCATGAGTCACCTTGCTTAAACCAGCCCTCATACTGCATCTTACCATTGCTATTGAGGTAATACCAGTTGCCTTCCAATTTTTCCCTGCTATCATTCAAATGAATCCATTTGTTTGCTTGCATTTGACCTTTTCCATTAAAGAAATAATAGATATTATCAATAGTGCGCCAACCAATGGCCATTTCATTATCAGTCAAACGATATTTCCAGTAACCATCTTCTTGATACCATCCTTCAGATACTGTAGGAATATCTGGGAAAGAATCAGAAACATTTGTAAAACCAGAATCAGCAATATTAAATACCGTTGCATCCTTAGTTAAACTAGATGCATGGACCACTTGAACATTCTTCTGTTTTAGATAATCTCTTGTTGAAGCCAGATTTGCATCATAAGAAGACGTATGTACCACCATACTAGGTGAAAGAGAATCTAAAAAAGGAATTGTATTTGAAATTTGAGCATCATAATGATGATTCCATTTCATCATGTCTACTTTGCCAATTTCTGGACCTAATCTATCCTCAGCACCTTCAGCATTATCTAAGTCACCACCAAGATATATCTTTTTCCCTGCAACAGTCACTACTGCAACCAAGGAATTCGAATTATCATCATAGACTCTTTTCAATTTGCCATCCGGACCATACTCATTTTTATAGTTGTAGAGTTGGATATCCATATCACCCAATTTGAAGCGACTATCTTCTTCCTTAATATCTTGAACAATAGTTACTCCTTTTTCACGGGCAACATTGAGTGCATTATCATAATTAAAAAGATTATCCCACAAACGCCACTTACTAGTAATTCTCTCATCAGTATATTTTTTTAAATAAAGTTTTCCGACTGGATAACGTTTTAGAATTTCATCCGCGCCACCGATATGATCACTATGGACGTGCGTTCCTAAAATAAAATCCAATTTTTGGATACCAAGTCGATTTAAATGACGAAATAGTCTATCTTCCAAAACTAGTTCATTCTGTCTTGAGATACCAACTCGACTTGGATAACGTGGATCCGTTCCATCTGGAAAATCATAATCTTCCCCCATGTCAATTAGGGCATAGTGACCATTGCTCTCCAATAGAATGGCATCACTTCCTGAAGCTCCCTTGGTATTGATAAAGTGAATACGATTCCCAGAACCTGCCGAAATAGTGTCAGCCTTTACTGCTTGCAGGTGATTTGCAGTAACTGACAAGAGTATGATACTAAATAAGATTGACTTTTTTAACTTTTTCAAATCTATCACTTCTTTCCTTAAAACTTATCTGGTGTCATTCACAAATAGACTTTGTGATTCATTTGTAAGTGTACTTAGCTTATTTCTTTAAAACAACTCGGGCTAATTTTGCATCACCTTGTTTATAGATTGGATTTTCTTTCCAATTATAATTGGTATTTGGAGTTTCAAAATCAGCTCCATACAAGTGACTGATATAGTCTCTAGTATTCTCTGGAATTTTCACATCTACGCCCTTAAAGTTTGCGACTTGTAATTGACTGAATGGCAATTCGTAATGATAGACCTCATGACGAGTTGGTACTCCCAAAGCATTAATCATAAAGAAAATCGTATCGGAGGAGATTGTTTCCCCTTTTTTATCATAAACAATAAGATCTACATTCAAACCTTTAAAGCTGTATGATAGTTCTACCAATTGTTCATTGTAGTAAAATTCTTTGGTTCTTGAGAAACCTCTTTCCAAGAGATATTGTTCATCCTCTACAAAGCGTTGATAATCTGGAATAATGATGCCAAAATCCATATCCAGGTCATGGCTAATAAAATCATTTTCTCTAAAAAAGCCTAATAGAGTCCCAAAATCCAACCAAATATCATAATCTTTTAAAGGAGAACTATAAATAGTTTGAAGAATTTCTTCAAAGTTGTCTTTTAACAACTCACTTCTTTTGGAGTCCAATTCAACGTTCGCTTTGTCATTGAGACTTTTAATGATTGGTAAGTTCTTGATGAGGTCTTTCTTGTCCCCTAAAAGACTTGCCAAACTTCTTTTTAACCATTGTAACACGTCTTACACCTCTTTTATATAAGCGACAAAATCATCATGTTTCACTCGTTTTTCAACTGGTGGAATTTCCATAAAATCATCACCGTAGATAGCTGACAAGATCTGGTGAGAAGCTTCTGGAATTTTATAAATTCTATCTTCGAATGGACTATCCATTACTTTATCAAGCAACGTCTTCTCAAATTTTGTAGAAGTTCTCTTATTTTCCATCAAATAATCAATAGAATCATTATCATTAGCCTGCATTGAGAGAAGGTTCATTTTTTTATTCCAAGTTTTAACTCTTGTTAAACGGAAAACAAGTACTAATAGATATCTGACAATATTCTTCAATCCGGCATTTTTACTATGAATACCATAGAGAGTATAAACAGAAAGTCTGCGATAGGTATCTAGTTTAACCATCTCTTTATTGACATCAGCGTAATAATCAAATGGGAATACATCCACACAAATTCCTAGATCGATATCATTTTCAATGTAATTGTTTTCATACACCGTACGAGCATCATAAACTCGATAAAATGGATAAGGATAGCGAGCATCATTTTCCCAAGATGCTACTTTATAGATAGGGTCATTGTCCCGTAGAACTGCTTGGTATAGCTTGTCATACTCATCACGTTTCAATGAGATATCAATATCATCATCCCAAGGAATATAACCCTTATGTCGAACGGCTCCTAGTAGGGTTCCGTAAGCCAAAGAATAATTAATATTCTCTTTTTCACAGAGATTATGAATATAGTCCATTACCCCTAATTCTAAATCCTTAATTTCATCTTCATTTAGTTGTCTATATCCATCTCTCTTTTTAGAAATAACAGAGAAATAATAGCCTGAAATCATAAACAGAATACAACCCAATAATGAGATACCATAGAAGGTTGAGCTCAAGAATAAGTTAGAAATCAAGATAACGACTGTCATCAGTAAGCCTGAAACAAGCTCAGGATCAACTCTGTCTTCATCTTTGTCTTTTTTGAATTTTCTAAGACTTGAAATGATAAATGAGAGCATGAAAATAGCGATCGGCAAGATACCAAAGATACCGTTATAGAATAATAACTCTAGGTATCCATTGTGAGTTAAGTAATGTTCTTTAATGATATATGCACTTGCATCATACGTTTTCCCTAACTCATACCAGTTCCCTGCTGAGTAACCAAATAGAGGTCTCTTTGGAATGAATGAAGCTGTCGATTGCCAAATAGCAAAGCGATTATTGGAGATATTTTCTTCGCTAGTATCAGTTCTCTCTAATGTTAAATTATTGTTTTCACCTTTTTCTTTATTGAGCTGAATTTCTGCAGAGTGAGCTCTCAAGTATAAATCACTGCTATATTTGACACCATTATAAGATAAAAATACTAGTCCTACTGTTAACAATACGGCGACAAAAGATTTTATCTTGTTACGGAATTCAAATTTCACTAAAGAATATAGAAAAGCGGCCACAACCAAACAAATGTAAGTCGTTCTTGAACCAGATAAAACGATATAAGCGAAATTAAGAAGAATGGATGAAATAGCTAAGGTTTTAACAAATTTACTGAAGAAAGTTAGCCTCATCCCTAAGTAAATAATAATAATTAAGGAAATAATCGATAAATAGTTAGGACTTGCCAAAATACCAAATAAACGGGATTCAACAAATCCTTGACGAATTAACAAACCTTTATAGTCGAAAACTCTATATCCGATTAGCATAAAAAATTGAACAAGAGATAAGAAAACCCCAACAGTGTTTGCAACAGTAATTACTGAAAAGAATACGTTAAACAAAATTCGAGATTTTTCTCTACTAAAGTTTTGAAAAATTGGGTAAATAGCAAAGAAATAGATAAAGAAGACTACCAAGTTTTTGATATTTGTTGAAAAACCATACTTCATCACCAGTAAACTTGTGATAATATTCATGGCAAAAAAGATGATTAAGTACTCAATTTTTCTAACGAATAAATAGGCCTTCTTTACAAAGAAATTGTATAAACCTAATAGAACTCCCAAAAGAGTCATACCTAGGGTAACAAATTTATTTGCAGAGATGAATTGAAGGGGGACAATGAGTCCCGCCATACAATAAAAAGATATGACTGATAAAAATACCAGATTAATTTTAAAATAGTTTTTCTCAATAATAGAAATCATTTTCTCTCCTAACGGCTATGTTGACGAAGTAAAATCTGTGTGTAGAGCTTTCTGCTGAATAGTAGAGCTAGAAAACTTATTTTTCTAGCATTGGTAAATCTAGCATCTCTTAAAATATTCAATCTATTCTGTTTTAGATAGTGTATCAATTTATCTTCTAGTAGTTTATCTTTAAAATCAGAATCAATCAACAATCTATCCAAGACATAGAAATAGGCCCAATTTAAACGCATCGTTGCAACATCAGCGATTGCGGGATAGTGCTCTCTTATTATATTCGCATTTTGCTCATATGCTTCAATCACATTTAAGAATTTTAATGAGAATTTTTGTGTAGTAATACTATTTTCACGATGGACATAATAATACTTCTTCTCATTAGTCGCAACAACCTTCTGGCACTGATCCAATAAACGAATCATAATAAAAGCATCTTCAGCAATTTTTCCAACTTCAAATCTAAGATGATTAAAGAGTTCTTTTTTATATAATTTATTAACAGCAGTCACAGACAAAATCTTTGCTTCCATGACCATTTTTATGGCTTCTTCTGAAGAAAGTTCCCAAGTTTTAATCTCTGAGACTTGTTTTTCAGGTATTTGATGATAAACATCATAATGTCCACACATAGAGAGATCTGCATTTGCCTCTCTTAAATGACGGTAGAGAGTCTCGTACATATCTTCGTCAATATAATCATCGCTATCAATAAAGCCAATTAAATCTGAACTTGCTTCATCAATTCCTCTATTTCGAGCATCAGACAAACCACCATTTTCCTTATGAATAACCCGAATTCGTTGATCTCTAAGCGCAAGTTGATCACATAGTTCACCACTCTTATCAGTCGAACCGTCATTGACAAGCAGTATCTCAAGATTACTATAGGTCTGTTTTAAAATCGACTCTACACATCGTTCCAAATAAGCTTCTACATTATAGACAGGAACAATAACACTAATTTTTTCTTCCATCATGCTCCATATTCTCCCTTATATTCTCTATAACTCTTATCCATATCTGCTATAACGGCATCATGGTGAGGGACTTGCTTATCAGCTGGAGGCGGTGTCATGTAGTCACCAAAAGCTGTACTGAGATAGGCATCATAACCAACTGGAATAGGCATTTCTGTTCCCTCGAATGGTAGGAAAACGTTGTCTTCAAAGGCCTGAATTGGATACTTTTTCTTCATGTATCCTGGCCCTGAACATAATTCTGTAATGCCATCACTTTCAGCTGGTCCATACTTGGTCATTTCTTTCTCAGCCTTTTTCCAGATACGATAGCGAAGTGATTTAGGAGTCAATCCTAGTAAAATGGTACTACCCCACTTCATGAGAGCTCCATGCTTTTCTGGAATGGTTTGTGCACAAAATAGAGAATAAATCAAAGCCCAGCGGACCTGTTTCTTGCGCTCTGCTGGATTTTTAGGGTAATAGTCTAAGGGTAATACATCCAAGGCCAAGCCATGTGGAAGATCCAAATCTTTCTGATAAGGCTTGATACACGTCGTTTCCTTATCACGGATTGTGATAAAAAGGTTGCGATCTACATAGTCTTTATGACTCTTTGACAAGAAATAACGCTCATCCGCAAATTGAGGCCAAAGCTCTGCTAATTTTTCATAGTCCTTACGAGGCATAAAGAAATCTAAATCATCATCCCAAGGAATGAAACCCTTGTTTCGTAAGGCTCCAATGGCTCCACCACCACATAGATAACAGAGCAAGTCATGTTTTTTACAAAATGCAACAAAATACTCAGCCATTTCTAGGCTACGAGTTTGAATTGCCTTTAAATCACTCATCTATTTTTCATCCTCTTCTATAGAATACATCATTTTATTATACCACAAAAATGGCTTATAAATCCAACCAACTATGTGAAAAATCAAAGCCTTAGACACCCATTTAGTTAGATGTTTCAAGCTTTGATTTTAATTAATTCTTTTATCTGAATCCCATTTGGGCCAGCTTATTCTGGTAAGCTTTTTGATCCACTCGAAGGGATTGGCCTCCATAGACGTCATAGTCATCCACCCAGTCGCCAAGTTCTGGAACTGTCAGTTTTTCAATCCCATTTTGAGCTCCTTCAAGAACAGATAGGCCATTGGTCAATAAGAAGGTATAAGGTAGGTTTGTTGAGGTCATCGCAAAAACTTTCCCTAGAGCTTCTGAACCAGTGAACAATTTTGTCGGGTCTTTGATTTGTTGTAGAACCGCGGTCATAACCTGTTGTTGACGACGAGTTCGTCCGTAATCACCTTCATCATCGTCACGGAAACGAGCATAGTTAAGAAGAGTTGAACCGTTCATTTGCTGTTTACCGGCTCGAATAGTTTGAGTAGGTGACTCAGTTGCCGTTGCGTGCAAATCATCACCCACTGTCGCTTCTGTGACCGGAACTCCATTTAAAGTTGAAAATTGGGCATCGATGGTTACACCATCAGGAAAAAGGGTATCTATTGCAGTTGCAAAGGCTTGGAAATCAACGAGCGCATAATATTTGATATCCAGATCAAAATTATCCTTGAGGACCTTGCGAACCATTTCGGCTCCTTGTTTTCCTTCTTGTTCCCCTAATTCGTAGGCCAAATTTAATTTGTGATCAGCTTGTTTCTGACCATCGATAACCTGACTATAACCATCAATGTAAACTAAATTGTCACGCATAAAGCTAACGAGCTTGATTTTTTTATCCTTACCACTTACGTTTAGAACCATGACTGAGTCTGTCCGCGTTTCGGAACTATCTTGTCCAATCCGTCCATCTGTTCCTAAAATCAGAATATTTACTCCATCACGAGTGTCTTGACCGTTAAAAACTTCAACTTGAGCCGCTTTAGCATCCTTAGGATTATTAGAGTTAGCAGACTGGAAGCCTTTTAGGAACATGAATGTCATTCCAACCGCCACGCAAAGAAGGAGGGCTAATAGCCAGGTAAAGATTCGTTTGAATCGAAAACCAGTTTTTTTCTTTGGCTTCTTGACTTTTGGAGCCTTTATCTTTGCTTGACCTTCTTTTCGGCGATCAGATCGACTACGGTTAGCATAGGTCGGCAGGTCGATACTGGACTCTGAAAAAGCCTGCTCCTTCTCTTCTGGATTGAATGGCTCACTATTTTCTTGTGGACCATCCAACTTGGCTTGTAAAAAGGCAAATTCTCTTTTTTCCTTATCATTCAAATAATGAATATTTTTCAAAAGATAGTCATAGCGTAGTTTTTCATGATGTGTTAAAGGATTCTCTCTAGTCATAGGTTCTCCTTCCCTTTATCTTGTATGGTATAGATAGGGTAAGCTCCCAGTACTTTATACTGGATTCCAATTGTTTCTAATTCTTCTTGAGCAAAATGAACCAATTCTTTATCTCTATAGTCAACATCAATGATAAAGAAGTATTCACCAAGTGCAGTTTTAAGGGGACGACTTTCTATCTTGGTTAAGTCAATCCCTCGCCAAGCAAAGGTCGAGAGTGCCTTGTAAAGTGCACCAGGTAAATTGTCTGGCAAGGTTACTGCTAGGCTCATTTTTTCAGTTGCATCTTGTAAAGGAATCTGTGGCAACTCTGCCCCCAAAACCCAAAAGCGAGTGAAATTGGCTTCCATCTCTTGAATATCTTGAGCAATTAATTCCAAACCATATTCTCCAGCCGAACTTTTGGGGGCAATGGCCGCAAAAGGCTGATCTGGATGCTCGGAAACATAGCGCGCAGCGTATGCTGTACTGGCAGTGACTTCTAGTTGAGCATCTGGATAATGCTCATCAATAAATTTCTTCCCCTGCGCCAAGGCCTGCGGATGAGAAAAGATTTTCTCAATTCTAAACTGGCCTGGCACTGCCATTAGTTGTTGATGAATTGGCTGTACAATCTCCGCTACAGCTTGAATGCGAGCTTGATGGAAAAGATAGTCCAGTGTCTCATGAACACTACCTTCAATGGAATTTTCAACTGGCACTACTGAATAGTCTACCAATCCCTGTTCATAGGCCTTGATAACGTCTGTAATATTTGAAAATGGCTCCAGTTCCTCATGAGGAAAAGCCGTCTGCACCACATGGTTCGAAAAAGATCCTTTGGGACCTAGATAGGCAATTTTCATATCAATTCCTCTATAATTTCCTCTGGGCTTAGCTTGGACACATCGATAACTTTACTAGCCACTTCCTCATACCAAGCCTGTCTTTCATTAAAAATTGCAGCCAAATCTTCCTTGCTATTGTTCAGAAATAGTGGGCGTTGATTGTCCTTATCAGCTGAAATTCGCTGGTAAAGGGTCTCAAAATCTGCTTTTAGATAAATGCTATCTGGATTTTGCTTGAGTAAGGCACGATTTCGAGGAGAAATAACGATTCCTCCTCCTGTGGAGATAACTTGATCTGTCTTTAGCAGATCAGCCAAAACTTCTTCTTCTATCTGACGGAAGGCTGCTTCTCCTTTTTCTTCAAAGAAACGAGCAATTGGCATCCCCAGTCGATCTTCAAGCAAGGCATCCATGTCTACAAACTCAGGATCTAATCCTCTAGCAATAGTAGATTTTCCTGCCCCCATAAATCCAAGTAAAACCTTAGCCATGAATCAAAGTCTCCAAATCATCAAAGAAGCTTGGGTAGCTAGTATTAATGGCTTCTGCACGATCCAATTCGACATCTCCATCTGCAACTAAGAGTGCTGCAATGGCTGTCATCATACCGATACGGTGGTCTCCAAAGGTGTTGACTCTGGCTCTATGGAGGGCAGATTTCCCTTTGATAATCATTCCGTCTGCTGTAGGAGTAATAGTTGCTCCCATGCTATTTAAAGCATCTGCGACAACTTGAATGCGATCCGTTTCTTTAACCTTTAGTTCTTCTGCATCTTTGATAACTGTTTGACCTTGAGCTTGGGTAGCAAGGAGCGCGATAATCGGCAATTCATCAATTAAACGTGGAATCAAGGTCCCGCCAATCTCTGTTCCCTTCAAATCTGAAGTTTCAACAGTCAAGGTTGCAGACTTAGCCACTGGGTCAATATCAGTAATTTCTATTTTTCCACCCATAGCACGGATGACCTCGATAATACCTGTACGTGTTTCATTAATACCAACATTCTTAAGTACCACTCGAGAATTCGGAACAATCAAACCAGCCACTAACCAGAAAGCTGCACTCGAAATATCTCCCGGTACAACAACCTTTTGTCCACTAAGTTTCTGTGGTCCTTGGACAGTGATTTTCTTACCATCGACACTTAACTCCCCACCAAATTGACGCAACATATCTTCTGTGTGGTTACGAGTGCACTCCTTCTCGATAATGACTGACTGTCCTTGAGCCTGCAAGGCTGCAAAAATCAAGGCTGATTTAACTTGAGCAGAGGCAATCGGCAATTCATAATGAATAGGTTTTAAGTTTTTTGTACCTTTTAAGTGCAACGGTGGCAAGTCTCGCTCTGTTTGACCTGAAATACTAACTCCCATTTCTTTCAAAGGAAGGGTCACA
This sequence comes from Streptococcus infantis, assembly GCF_047463615.1. Taxonomy (GTDB): domain Bacteria; phylum Bacillota; class Bacilli; order Lactobacillales; family Streptococcaceae; genus Streptococcus; species Streptococcus infantis_X. The sequence goes on from NZ_JASHDO010000004.1 coordinate 19,394, forward strand.
CGGTCCATAGGGCGTTTGGAAAGACTGTCATCTCCAAACATCTCCACTTCAAAATCTACACCAGCAAGGACGCCTGAAATCAAACGAATAGAGGTCCCAGAATTCCCCATATCGAGAGCATTCTGAGGGGCTTTCAATCCATCCATACCAACACCTTGAATGGTAACGACACCCTCTTTGTCCTCTATCTCAACACCGAGGTCACGAAAAACTTGCATGGTTGACAAAACATCTTCGCCACGCAAGATATTATAAACCTTCGTCTCGCCCTCAGCCAAGCTCCCAAAAATGATAGAGCGATGACTGATAGACTTATCACCTGGTACTCGAATACTACCGTTCAAGTGCTTAATGTTTGTTTTTAATTTCATACTGGTCCTCATACTGACAATACTTTTTCTTATTTTATCACAAAAAAGTCAGAAATTCCTTAAATTTCTGACTTTACAAGCTATAAATTCTATTTCAATAGTTCTGAAATCGGTTCAAAAACAATTCGTTCGATATCAGATAGGTAGATGGATAATTGTTGTTGTTTGGCAAAGAAGGCTGATAGAAAAGCATTTCCTTGAATTTGCTTACCAAAGCCTTCCATTTTTTCTTGGAAAGAGGCATCTGGCATTTGTCCAGTTTGTGCCATGATTTGGATTTCATGCTGAAAAGCAATATAATCTGCAAAAATTTTGCTTGCTTCTGCATCTGCTTGGATGGCATCTCTAGCTTCTTTAACTGCCTTGTATTCAGGCAATTCGCGTAGTCCACGACTTAGTGCATTTGCACTATCATAAATATTTGACATGATTTTCTCCTTATTTAATAACGACTGTGTAGTCAGTATTTTCTGTAATAACTTGCTCAGCACGTTTTAAATCCTGAGCATTCTTAAATGAAATTTGTAGAATCCCGTGAACATCCTCACGGTTTTCCTCATTGATATGGATATTGACCAAGGAAGTTCCTCGTAGCAATTCCAAGATGCGCAAAATCACATCTTCCTCATCGGGAACATCTACATAGAGGTCATAAGAGCTATCTACACCGCCACGTTTATGGATTTCCATAGCTTGGCGTTGTTCCCGCGCTTGATTGAAAAAGTTCCAGATTTGGTTTTCATCACCCTTGCTGATTGCTTGCTCAATCTCGTCCAAACGACCCTTGAAATCCTCGATGCGTTCAATAATAGTTTCTCGATTGGATAAGAGGATAGAAGTCCACATTCCTGGCTCACTTTCGGCAATCCGAGTCATATCCCTGAAACCACCTGCCGCAAAACGTCGTGCCATTTCATGCTCTTCAGCATAGTTGGCAGTTTGTTCCATTAAACCTGATGCTAAAATATGAGGAAAATGACTGATTTGAGAAGTCACTCGGTCATGTTCTGTAGCATCGATTTCAATGAAACGAGCGTGCAGACCTGACAGCAAGTCCTTCATTTCTTCAAGCATGTCTGGAGTCGTTAGGCTCGAAGGTGTGAAGATATAGTAGGCATTTTCAAAAAGATTAACATCGGCAGAAGCCGCTCCTGTCTTATGACTCCCTGCCATGGGATGAGCTCCAACAAAGCGAACGGACTTATCAGCAAAATACTTCTCTGCTGTAGCCACGATAGCTGACTTGGTCGAGCCAGCATCAGAAATAATGACACCTTCTTTCAAGTCCAAGTTAGCCAATTCCTTAATAAAGGTAATAGTTTGCTTGATTGGCAGGGTTAGAATGATGACGTCTGCAAGTGGAGCAAAACTGGCAAAATCATCCGTCGCTCGGTCAATCATTCCTCTCTCCAAGGCAATATCTCTAGACGCTTGACTACGATTGTATCCTAAAATTTCATAATCAGGATGATCCCGCTTGATTCCGAGTGCCATGGAAGCACCAATCAAACCTAGTCCTGCGATATAGATGGTTTTTGCCATAAGAACTCCTTAATAATTCTTTGTATACTCCCGATGTTTCGCAACAGCTTCTTTTAATTCTTCCAGATTATCTGATGAGAATTTCTCTAGAATTTCTTGGGCTAAGACCGTTGCTACGACTGCTTCCATAACGACACCTGCTGCTGGAAGAGCCGTTGGATCACTTCTCTCCACCGTTGCCTTATAAGGCTCATGAGTTTCGATATCGACACTCATCAATGGTTTATAGAGAGTCGGAATTGGTTTCATGACCCCACGGACAACAATTGGTTGGCCATTAGTCATACCACCTTCGAAACCACCAAGATTATTAGTACGACGAGTATAGCCATCTTCTGGTGACCAGATGATTTCATCCATGACTTGGCTACCCTTGAGATAACCTGCTTTAAAACCAAGACCAAACTCCACTCCCTTAAAGGCATTGATGGAGACAACCGCTTGAGCTAGTCTTGCATCTAGTTTTCTATCCCATTGAACATAAGAACCCAGACCAACCGGAACACCACCGACAATCGTTTCAACAACACCACCGATGGTATCTCCATCACGTTTGATTTGGTCAATATAGTCCTTAATTTCCTGCTCACGTTCTTGGTTAACGATAGAAACTTCTGACTGGGCAGCTAGTTTCTTAATCTCTGCGACTGTTAAGTTTTCTGGAACATCAATTTCTTTGCCGCCAAAAACAACAACATGGTTAGCAATTTCGATATCAAGCTCAGCCAATAGTCGTTTAGCCACAGCCCCGACTGCTACTCGCATAGTCGTTTCACGGGCAGATGAACGTTCCAGGGAATTTCTCAAATCATCAAAGCGGTATTTGATACCTCCTACCAAGTCAGCGTGACCAGGGCGAGGATGAGTGATTTTTCGTTTACTTTTAAGTTTATATTCAATATCATCTGCAGACATGATATCTAGCCATTTTTGATGGTCTTTGTTAATGACATCCATGGTAATGGGAGCCCCTGTCGTCCTCCCGTGGCGAACACCAGAAGTAAAGACAACTTGGTCACTTTCAATCTTCATACGACCACCACGTCCGTATCCACCCTGGCGACGTTTGAGATCCTCATTGATATCTTCTGCAGTCAAAGGCAGTCCTGCAGGAATTCCTTCAATAATTGCTGTCAGACGAGGACCATGTGATTCTCCTGCTGTTAAATATCTCATACATTCTCCTTATTTTACTAAGTAATCTTTCATTTCTTCGAGAGAAACTGGGTGAATCGTCGCTGAACCAAGCTCAGGTACCAAAACTAACTTCATGGTGTTGCCACGCGCTTTTTTATCGTGAGTCAAAGCCTGATAAAGCTTGTCAAGGTCCCAGTTTTCATAATCAACAGGAAGGCCAAATTTCTGACACATTTCTCGGATAGACTGAGTGATTCCAGCTGGCATAAGACCTTTTTGTTCTGCTACCTTAGAAACCTGAACCATTCCCATCGCTACTGCCTCACCGTGCATGACTTTTCCGTAACCAGCAGTTGCTTCAATGGCATGGCCAATTGTGTGACCAAAGTTGAGATATAAACGAATGCCATTATCCAACTCATCTTCAACTACCATCTTGCGCTTAACCTGACAAGAATGCTCAATCAAACTCTCGGAATGTTCCAATATGCTTTCGATAGAACCATCCATATCAGATAATAAGTCCCAGAGTTCTGGATCTTCAATTAAGCCATACTTGATGACTTCACCCATTCCTTCAATCAATTCTCTCTTACCCAAGGTCTCAAGAACAGTTGGGTCAATCAAAACACCATCCGGCTGAGCAAAAGTCCCCACCATATTCTTGGCAAAAGGGGTGTTAACTCCAGTTTTTCCACCAATAGACGAGTCCACCTGGGCAGTCAAACTGGTCGGAATTTGAACAAAGTGAATACCTCGCATATAGGTAGAGGCCACAAAGCCAGCCAAATCGCCAACTACACCACCGCCGAGGGCTACGATTCCATCACTACGAGTCATATCCTGTTTGACTAAAAATTCATAGACTTTTTGAACAGTAGTCAGATTTTTTCGTTCTTCGCCCTCTAAAAAGTCAAAAACTGCCACTTGAAAGCCAGCATCCTCCAAACTCAATTTAACCTTTTCTGCATAGAGTGAAGCCACACGGTTATCCGTTATGATAACAATTTTTTGTGGTTGCCAAAGTTTGCGCAACCATTTTCCTGCTTGAGACAGGCATCCTTTTTCAATCTGAATATCATAGGGATGATGTGGAAGGTCTATTCTGATTTTCATAGCAGGTCTCCTTTTTCTTTATTGGTACTTTTGTTTTAATAATTCCCAGATTTGATCTGTTGGCATTTCCTTGCCTGTCCATAACTCAAAAGCTTCAGCAGCTTGGTAAAGCAGCATGCCAAGGCCATTGATAGATTGATTTCCCTGGTTTCTTGCCCATTTTAAAATCGGTGTTTCAAAGGGTTGATAAATCACATCTGCTACCAAAAGCTTCTCTGGTAAAACGATGCTGGTCGGGATTGGCTGAGAGGATCCATCCATGCCCACACTAGTAGCATTGACCAAGAGGTCGGCTTTAGTGATGCTGTCTTGAAGGTATTGAACATCCTCTAAGGCAAATAAATCTACTCTAAATCCAGTCGCATTCTGTAGTTTTTCTAGGTAAGGTCTTGTTTTTTCTATTGAAGCCGAACGTACAAAGACAGAAACTTGACTCACTCCATCCAAGATTGCCTGTGCCAAAATTGCCTTGGCTGCACCGCCTGCACCTAACAAAACCATTTTTTCCCCTGATATTTTAAAAGAAGGCAAGCTCTTAAAGAATCCCTTGCCATCTGTGTTATATCCAATTAATGTTCCTTCTCGATTCACAACTGTATTAACTGCACCAATAAGACAAGCTTCCTCACTCAACTGATCCAGATAAGGAATCACTTGCTCCTTGTAGGGCATAGAAAGATTGATTCCATACATCTGATAGCGACGAATATTGGCAACTGTTTCTGCCAAGTCAGTAGCTTCTACTTCCCAAGCTAGATAAACACCATTGGTATGAGTTGCCTCAAAAGCACTATTATGAATGAAAGGAGAAATAGAATGTTTGATAGGATTTGCGACCACAGCTGCCAGACGTGTGTAGCCATTAATCTTCATTCAAAATCTCCCGAATTTTTACCATGTTGGAGAGCGAGATTTGTCCTGGTGCACTTGCTGCATCTAAACTTGCAAATGACCAACTTGAACCCGTCACATCAGAAGTGATACGAGAAACCTTACCAACTTTCCCCATAGAAATCGTCACATATTCTTGTTCTGGGTTGAGGGTTTTAAATCCTCGTGTGAAATTCATGAGGTCCAATACATCTTGTTCTGTATGAGCCATAACCGATACTTTAACCACTTTCGGAGTTAGACTGGTTAGCTCGGATAAGATTTCCATCATATTCTCTGGAGTTTCCTGGAAATTATGGTAACTCAAAACCAAATTTGGAAAATCTAGCATCTGCTCAAAAACATCTTTGTGAGTAAAATACTCAAAATCAAGGTATTCAGGTTGATAGAGTTGAGCCACATCCTTGATGATCTGAACATACTCTTCCGATGACAGGTCTATCTCTCCTCCTTCAGCACGTGTGCGCAAGGTAAAGAGAAGTTCGCGACCTGCAAACTTTTCAAAAATGGCAGGCGCCACCTGTAAAATAGCTTCTTTTGGTAGAAAATCAGCACGCCACTCAATGATATCTGCATCTATATAACGCATGGCATCAAGCCCTTGTGCTTCTTCTAAATTCTTTGGCATTACTGAAACGACTAATTTCATTTAGTTACCTTCATGCTAATCACCTTGAGGTAATTACTGCTTTCATCTTTTTTGTTATAGACAAAATCTGCTGGAAGTCCATATTTATTTAAAATCTGGTAACTTCTTCCTGCAAAACCTTTGTCGATTTGTTCGGTGAACTTTTGACGGGAAACATTGGCAGCATTGGTGCTAGCAATGATCATACCTCCCGGATTTAAAATCTCTAAACTTTGGGAAATCAACTTGTGATAATCCTTGGCTACAGAGAAGGTTTGTTTTTTATTACGAGCAAAGCTAGGCGGATCAAGAACGATGACATCGTAAGATAGCCCCTTACGTTTTGCATATTTAAAGTATTCAAACACATCCATGACAATGAAACGATGATGTTCAAGTGTCAGTCCGTTGGCATGAAAATGAGCTTCTGACAGTTCTCTCGAGCGCTTGGCTAAATCAACAGAGGTAGTTTCATTGGCACCTCCCATGGCTGCAGCTACTGAAAAGGCAGCTGTGTAGGAAAACATATTGAGCAGGGACTTGCCCATGGCTAGACCATCTACCAAACTACCACGGACTTCGTGTTGATCCAAGAAGATGCCTGTCATAAGGCCATCATTCATGAAGACTTGATAAAGAACTCCATTTTCAAGAACCGTAAAATTTTCTGGCGCTTCTTGACCATAGATATGAGCAGACTCAAAGTCTAGACCTTTAAAACGTATCTTTTCATAGGCACCTAAGACTTCAGGAAAGACCTGAACAAAGGCGGCTAGAATCTGTTGACGAAGTTGATAAATATAGGAGTTATACCAAGAGAAAACAACATAATCCCCATAGAGGTCCAGAGTCATTCCACCAAAACCGTCGCCTTCTTGATTAAACAAACGAAAGGCCGTTGTTAAATCATCTTGGTAGTAGGCATCACGTTTGGATTTAGCTTGAGTAAATAGGTTTTCAAAAAAGACTTGGTCAAAAGAAACTTTCTGATTAGTTACGAACCAACCAATCCCTTTATTTTGACGAGATAGATAAGCCTTACCCAAAAACTGTTTATCTTGACTAAATAGCTCTACTTCCTGGTCAGTTTCAGATAGATCAGGAAAATCAATTTCCTCCAAAACTACCTGACCCTTATTTAGCTTTTTTTCAACACGTCTGCTGACGAATACTTTTTTCATAAATACTATTATAACAAATTTTGTGACAATTCACAAAATAGAAACCATTTACAGCTTTTATCCCATCACTCTTCATGACAAGAGCAGGATGTACATCTTTCTATAATTCTTTTATAGTATTTCAATTTTTGCAGGTCTCTGCCCATTCCTCAAAAAATAGACAGAACATTCAAAGAGTTTTATTTTGGCGCAAACGTTTGCGCATTTGCTTGCTTTGTGGTAAAATGATTCTCAAATTGTTAAGTATGAGGACTATCTATGAAAAATCAAACCCTAATGCAATATTTTGAATGGTATCTACCACATGACGGAAAACATTGGAAACGCCTTGCTGATGACGCTGAACACCTAGCAGATTTGGGAATCAGTCATATTTGGATGCCACCTGCTTTCAAGGCAACCAATGAAAAGGATGTCGGTTATGGCGTCTATGATTTATTTGACCTTGGAGAATTTAATCAAAAAGGTACTGTTCGTACCAAATACGGTTTCAAAGAAGACTATCTGAAAACCATCCAAACCTTAAAATCTCACGGGATTCAAGCCATGGCCGATGTGGTACTCAATCATAAGGCTGCTGCAGACCATTTGGAATCTTTCCAAGTCATCGAAGTTGATCCAGAAGATAGAACTGTTGAACTAGGCGAACCTTTTACCATCAATGGTTGGACAAACTTTACTTTTGATGGCCGCCAAAACACTTACAACGATTTCCACTGGCACTGGTACCATTTCACTGGGACTGACTATGATGCCAAAAGACGGAAGTCTGGTATTTACCTTATCCAGGGAGATAATAAGGGTTGGGCCAACGAGGAATTAGTCGATAACGAAAATGGTAACTATGACTATCTCATGTATGCTGACTTGGACTTCAAACATCCTGAAGTTATCAAAAACATCTATGACTGGGCTGACTGGTTCATGGAAACGACTGGTGTAGCTGGTTTTCGTTTAGACGCAGTGAAACACATCGACTCCTTCTTCATGAGTAATTTTATCCGTGACATGAAGGAAAAATACGGTCAAGATTTTTATGTTTTTGGTGAATTTTGGAATCCAGACAAAGAAGCCAACCTAGAATACCTCGATAAAATTGAAGAACGCTTCGACTTAGTCGATGTCCGACTCCATATGAATCTCTTTGAAGCCAGCAAGGCTGGAGAAGACTATGATTTAACAACCATCTTTAATGATAGTCTGGTTCAAATCAAGCCAGATAAGGCTGTAACCTTTGTCGAAAACCATGATACCCAACGAGGTCAAGCTCTGGAATCTACTGTTGAAGAATGGTTTAAACCAGCAGCCTATGCTCTCATTCTTTTGCGTGAGTACGGTCTACCATGTGTCTTTTATGGAGACTACTATGGTATCTCTGGCCAGTATGCTCAAGAAGACTTCAAAGATGTCCTTGACCGTCTGCTTGCCATCCGAAAAGATTTGGCTTATGGAGAGCAAACCGACTACTTTGACGACCCTAATTGTATCGGTTGGGTCCGTTCAGGAGCTGAGAATCAATCGCCACTTGCTATCGTGATTTCTAATGCCCAAGAAAACTGCAAGACCATGTTCGTCGGTCAAGAATGGGCGGACCAAACATTTGTTGATTTGCTTGGTAACCATCCTGACCAAGTAACTATAAATGCTGAAGGTTATGGAGATTTCCCAGTTGCTGAACGCTCTCTTAGTGTATGGGGACTGGCTAACTAATCAATTAATACTCTTCGAAAATCTCTTCAAACAACGTCAGCTTCCATCTACAACCTCAAAGCAGTGCTTTGAGCAACCTGCGGCTCGCTTCCTAGTTTGCTCTTTGATTTTCATTGAGTATAAAACACACAAAAAATGCCCACAAGCTAGATTTCTCTTTCTAGTCTGTAGGCATTTTTTCTATTATCAATACTTAAAATTAGTCTTTCCAAAGGTCCATGGCATTTTTAAAATCAGATGAAACTTGAACATTTTGAGGATTAATCGCTTCTCTCTCCTGACGCTTCGCCTCTACCTGAACTACACTCTTAACGCCTTCATGGCGCCAGTTTCGTAGGATAGCCTGGATATACTTCCAATTTGGTTTTCCATTCAAAACGGCCTCACGTAGGGCCTCTTTGATCAGGTCCGCACTGGTTCCGTCTTCTTTTAAACTCTTTTCTAAATCCTCAATTTCAAAAGGACTCAGGAGACGACCTAACTCTTGTTGGAAGGTTTCCACCAAGTCTTTCAAATCATTTTTAGCAGGTACAGCTTGGCTTGGTTCTTGTTTTTCAAAAAGCTGGTCCAAACGTTCTAAAGCAAGGGTCGCATCAAAAATAACTTCTATTTCTCCATTGAGTTCAATAGTACGATATTGGAGTAAGCCTTTTTCTGTCAATCTGGAAATCGCTTGATTGACTTCATAGACTTGCTTGCCTATTTTCTCAGCGATTTGACTTGGAGACAATTCGCCTAAAACTGTTGTATTTTGTAGGTAAAAGAATTGCCAAATTAAGAAATCATCGCTTGATGAGAAAAGTTGCTTGTAGTTTAAGAGCAGAGCACTTGGTAACACCAAGTTCCCTGATTTAAAAGCATCTAAATATGTCATAATTCCTCTTATAAGTATCCAAAATGAGACACATCATCTTCTACACTCTTCCACTCAAAAGGCGTTTCTTGGTATACTGCATAATTTACCCAGTTACTGAAAAAGAGGGCTGCAGATGAACTCCACCTCATACAAGGAAGTTCATGAATGTCATCATTTTTGAAATAATTTTCTGGTATATGTGGATCTAAACCAGCATCTAGATCTCTAAAATATTCCTTTGCGAGCGTATCGCGATCATACTCTAAATGCCCAAAGCTATAGACTTCTCTCAAATCTCGACTCGCAAGGATAGAGACTCCTACCTCTTCTCCTGATGCTAAAATCTCTAGATTTGTTTTGTTTAGAATATCTTCTTTGTGGACTTCTGTATGGCGAGAATGAGGGGATACATATAAATCATCAAAACCTCTCAGTAGAAGATGACCTTCTTTCAAAACATCTTGAGAATAAATCCCAGAAAGCTTCTGGTCCATCTGGTATTTATCTACGCCATAGCGATAGTATAGACCCGCTTGTGCTCCCCAGCAAATATACAGGGTTGAAAAGACATGAGTCTTAGACCAATCGATAACCTTAGTAAATTCCTCCCAATAGTCCACTTCTTCAAAAGGGAGATGTTCAACTGGAGCACCTGTAATAATCAAGCCATCAAAATACTGGTCTTGAACTTCTGAGAAGGTCTTATAAAAAGTCTTCATATGCTCAGAACGAGTTGTTTTCGACTGATGACTTTCCATATATAAAAATTCAATATCTAACTGCAAAGGAGTATTGGCTAAATGGCGTAAAAGCTGAGTTTCTGTAACCATTTTCAGTGGCATCAAGTTTAAAATCAGAATTTTCAGTGGTCGAATATCCTGATGAGCCGCCCTCTGGTCATCCATGACGAAAATATTTTCCGTTCGTAAAATCTCAACTGCTGGTAATTTTTTATCAATTCGAATCGGCATAGAAATCTCCTTACTGTATCATATTGGACTCAAGTAAACATGGTATCGTCAACGGGGAAAAATGCTGACGTTTCTCTTTCCCTTTATTATACTGTATGAAGATATAGTTTTCAATTATAGTTTTTCTCTAACTAGATATAGCTTATTTTTATATCAAATGAAGAGAAAACAGCCCTAGGGACTGTTTTTCATTAATAATGCATCAGCACTTTATAGTCGTAATCTCCGATAGCTTCACGACCTTTGAGTTCATCCAGTTCGATCAAGAAGGCACAACCTGCTACAACACCACCGAGTTTTTCAATCATCTCGATGGTTGCCTTAACAGTTCCACCTGTTGCTAAGAGGTCGTCTACGATAAGAACACGTTGACCTGGCTTGATGGCATCCGCGTGCATAGTCAAGGTATCAACGCCATACTCTTTTTCATAGTCAGCAGAAATAACTTCGCGTGGTAATTTACCTGGCTTACGAACAGGTGCAAAACCAATTCCCAACTCAAAGGCAACTGGACAACCCACGATAAAACCACGAGCTTCGGGCCCTACGATCATATCAATCTTCTTGTCAGTAGCATATTGAACGATTTCACGAACAGCATAGCTGTAGGCATTACCATCAGCCATCAAGGGACTGATATCACGGAAGACAATTCCTTCCTTAGGGTAGTTTTCAATGGTTGCAATGTAATCTTTTAAGTTCATAGCATTTCTTTCTTTTAAAATTTTTACTCTCTATTATAACACATTTCTTAGAAAAGAGAAATAGAAAGAAACCATGGAAAGCCAGTCCAAGGTTTCAACGCTATTCTTTAATGTTGCGAATGGAATGACTCAATAAAATCTTTCCTTCTTTTTACTTTTAGATTTGAATTTGGATTTTTGATGGCCTTGACGATTTTGTTCGATACGCCATTCTCTTTCAAAGTAGGTCATTGTTTCAAAGACTCTTTTGGGTAAGCCAACATCCAGCAAATGAATCGGAATTATCAAGTCGACAGCAGGTTTAGAACTTGTAAATTTACATCTCAGTCGATTCCATAGAGATTTCGTTTTTACAAGGTCTTTGTCAAAAAAACAAACTTCAATCTGGTAAAAATCCCTCGAACTTCTACCACTCTTAATTCTCATAAGAGAAAATGTTTCTACTTGTCCCCAAGAATAAAACTGACTTTCTTTTTTTGGATGAGGCTTATAGGAAAATCCTTGAGGCGTACATTTCAAATACTCTTTATCTGACAGAAGAATTTGAAAACGTTCATACAAAAGCCATCCAACAATGATGATTAAGAATAAGACAAAGAGTCTTAGTGCTACTAATCCAATAGCTACTTCTTTGGGATAGGTCATCATAAAATATAGGATCCAAAGCAAAAAAGCTAAATCCACAAAGCAGAGTACAATATTCCAAATGATTTTCCTACTACTCCATTTGATGATTTTCTCTTTCATTAAGCCAACTCACTTAAATATTCATAGCGTTCATATTTTTCAAGCAAGGCTTCATTCTTTTCGTCTAACTCTTTTTGAAGAGTAGCTAGCTTCCCAAAGTCAGAGCCATTGGCCTGCATCTCTTCTTCAATCTCAGAAATACGGTTCTCCAAGTTTTCGATATCGCCTTCAATACTTGCCCACTCCTGCTTTTCTTGGTAGGTCATGCGTTTCTTTTCTTCACGGACTTTGACGACTTTTTCCTTCTCAGCCTTTTGAACTTGGCTTTTTGTTTCTGCTTCAAAGGCCTTTTCATCCAGATAGTCAGTATAATGTCCAAAGAAAGGACGAATCTTCCCATTCTCAAAAGCTAGAATCTTGGTTGCTACCTTATCAAGGAAATAACGATCGTGACTAACAGTTAAAACTGGACCAGCAAAACCTTGTAAGAAATTTTCTAGAACAGTTAAGGTCGCAATATCTAAATCATTTGTTGGCTCGTCCAAAAGAAGCACATTGGGTTTTTCCAAGAGCAATTTGAGGAGATACAGGCGTTTTTTCTCTCCACCAGATAACTTTTCAATCAAGGTCCCATGTGTTGATCGTGGAAAGAGGAACTGTTCTAATAACTCCGCGATAGAGGTCGTAGAGCCACCACTAGTCTTAACCTCTTCTGCCACTTCTTGCAGGTAATTGATAACTCGCTTGCTTTCATCCAAGCCTTCGATTTGTTGAGAGAAATAAGCGATGCGAACTGTTTCACCGATGATAACTTGTCCTTCAGTCGCTTCAAGTCTTCCTGCAATAAGGTTAAGAAGGGTTGACTTCCCAACACCATTGTCCCCGACGATTCCGATACGGTCTTTGGCTTGTACCAAAAGATTAAAATGGTTCAGAATCGGTTTATCGTCATAGGCAAAGGAAACATCCTTAAACTCGATAACTTTTTTACCGATACGGCTAGTTTCAAAATTCATGCTCAAGTCTGTCTCAACACTAGTATCAGAAACCTCCTTTTTCAAGTCATGGAATCGATTGATACGTGCTTGTTGCTTGGTTGCACGAGCCTGTGGTTGTCTGCGCATCCAGGCCAATTCCTGCTTATAAAGTTGCTCTTTTTTGTGAAGAAGTGCAGCATCACGCTCATCCTGTTCCGCCTTGAGGCGAACATAGTCCTGATAATTGCCCTGATATTCTGTCAAACCAGCACGGTCCAACTCGAAAATTCGCGTCGAAAGCGCATCTAGGAAATAACGATCGTGGGTGATGAAGAGGACGGTCTTCTTGGAATTTTTCAAAAAGAGAGTCAGCCATTCAATGGTCGCAATGTCCAGATGGTTGGTAGGCTCATCAAGAAGCAAAAGATCATGGTTGCCCAAAAGGACTTGCGCCAACTGAATCCGTCTTCGCAGACCACCTGACAATTCTCCAACAGGAGTTGATAAGTCTTGAATGCCTAGTTTACTGAGAACAGTCTTGACCTGACTCTCGATTTCCCAAGCTTGGAGGGAGTCCATCTCCGCCATAACCCTTTCCAAACGTGCCTGTTTGTCCTCACTGTAGTTGAGCATAAGAAGTTCATACTCACGAATGAGCTGGATTTCCTTGAGATCACTAGATAGGACCGTATCCAAGACAGTCTTGTTGTCATCAAAATCTGGGTCCTGAGTCAAGTAGCCAATTTTGTAATCATTTTTTGCCGAAAAAGGGCTTACGTCACCATCAAAACCAGAGATTCCCGAAAGGACATCCAAAAGAGTTGTCTTCCCTGTCCCATTGACACCGATAAGACCGATGCGATCCAAGTCATGGATAATAAAGGAAATATCCTTAAAGACAGTCTTGTCTCCAACGGATTTACTTAGTTTTTCAACAATAAAATCACTCATTTTTTCTCCCTCAAGTAGGCATGAATAGCTTCCAAGTTATTTTCCAAATCTCCATCTACAATAGCATACTCAATCTCTGCTAAAATTTCTCCCATTTCTGGTCCTGGTTGATAGCCATATTCTTTGATCAAAATCCCACCATTGATTTGAATTTCTTTTTTATCATGGATGCTTAAGCTGTGGTAAGTCTCTTCGATAGCTTGTGGATTGACTTCTTTTCCTTGAGCCTGACGAAGATTTTCAGCCTGTAAAAGCAAATCTAGATCAAAACGGTAACAATCGCGCTTGCTTAGTTCCCCTTCTTCACGAAGTTCTAAGATCGTAAGTAAATCTTGAACTTGCTTAGCGAATTGACGCGAAGTTTTCCAATGTTTCAAAAATTGTTGAGCATCTTCCACTTCTAAAACCCATAAAAGTGCAGCCCAGGCTTGTTCAGAAGATTCAAAGGTAAAATCAGCATCTAAGTCAAATAAAGATTGGAGGTTCTCCTGACTACCAGCCATATCCGGAAGATAATCATAAGCTTTACTTGCAATCATAGAAGACAGACCTACTCGCCAATGAGGAGCTAGTAGAAGTTTATCAAATTCAACAAAAGTACGTTCCACAGAAATCTTCTCCAAGAGTGGCGTCAAGGCCTTCATAGCTTCAAATGTTTCTTGCTCGAGTTCAAAACCAAGACTAGCTTGGAAACGAAAACCACGCATGATGCGTAGCGCATCTTCATTGAAACGTTCACTAGCTACACCGACAGCTCGCAAAACTTGATTTTCTAAATCTTCTAACCCATGGAACAAGTCAATGATTTCCCCTGTCTCGTTCAAGGCAAAGGCATTGACTGTGAAATCACGGCGCTTAAGGTCTTCTTCTAATGAGCGGACAAAGGAAACTGCACTAGGTCTACGATAGTCAACATAGACATCCTCCGTCCGAAAGGTGGTTACTTCGTACTCCTCATCCCCTTCTAAAACCAAGACGGTTCCGTGCTCAATGCCAATGTCAGCTGTCCGTGGAAAAATCTGCTTAGTCTCTTCAGGATAAGATGAAGTCGCGATATCCACATCATGGATGGGACGATTGAGTAGAGCATCCCTAACAGAGCCACCAACAAAATAAGCCTCAAATCCTGCTTCTTTAATTTTTTCTAATACTGGTAAAGCCTTCTGAAATTCAGAAGGCATTTGTGTTAATCTCATAATAAGTGTTCTAATCCATAGACAAGCTCATGACGCTTGACAACTTCTTTGATTCCCAAATTCACTCCTGTCATGAAGGAGCTACGATCATAGGAGTCATGACGCAGGGTCAATCCTTCTCCCTGATTTCCAAATATAACTTCCTGATGGGCTACCAAACCTGGTAAACGGACTGAGTGGATTCGCATACCATCAAAGTTAGCTCCACGTGCCCCTGAAATGAGTTCTTCCTCATCACTAGCACCTTGTTGGATAGACTCACGAACTTCTGCCATCAATTCCGCTGTTTTGATAGCTGTTCCGCTCGGAGCATCTTTTTTCTTGTCATGGTGAAGCTCAATAATCTCTACATTTGGGAAGTATTTTGCAGCTTGTGCCGCAAATTGCATGAGTAAGACAGCACCCAGAGCAAAGTTAGGAGCAATCAAGCCACCCAAGTTTTTAGAACGAGAAAATTCTTTTAGTTCTTCAATCTCTTGACTAGTGAAACCTGTTGTTCCAACTACTGGAGCAAAGCCATTTTCAAGAGCAAAACGTGTATTCTCATAGGCAACAGCTGGTGTTGTAAAGTCAACCCATACATCTGCCTCAAAACATGCCAAGTCATTCTTATCATTGAATACTGGAATTCCCTGCCAGTCAGATGCAGACTCAAAAGGATCTAAAACCGCTACCAGTTCAAGTTCAGGATCAGACAAAACCATTTGACAAGCAGACTGGCCCATTCTCCCCTTAAAACCAGCAATAATTACTCGAATACTCATCTCAATCTCTACTCCTGTTTAAGATACAAAGGACGTTAGCTGCCCATGAAAAATAGGGAATGGCGCTGACTTTCCACGAAAGGCAAGACAGGCATCTTTTTTCAAGAGGCAGGTAGTCCGTGTTCAATTTCTAAGATACAAAGCCTGTAAGAACACAAAGTGAAAATAGGAGTTCTGATCAAGGAGTGTATACTTCTTGGAAGAACTATCTTTTTCACATAGGATTCCAGGCGTGTTGAATTTTAAGATACAAAGGACCTTAGTTGCCCCTAAAAAATAGTCTAGATTATGGGTGTATAGCTCAAAGCAATACTTCCTTCTCCCAGGTGAGTCCCAATAACACTACCGAAGGTTGCAATTGAAACATCTGTAGCCACTCCACCATCGATCAAAAGTTGACGTAAATCTGCTGCTTTTTGAGGAGCATTCCCGTGAATGACAGTAATCTGGTAATTCCCAATAGCTGTTGCTTCTTTAACAATTTCAACCAAGCGTTTGGTAGCCTTTTTCTCTGTACGAACCTTTTCATATACTTCTATCACACCTTGGTCATTGAAGTATAGGATTGGCTTGATACTAAGGAGATTCCCAAAAATGGCCGCACCATTTGAAAGACGTCCCCCCTTAACTAGATGGTCAAGATCATCCACCATAATAAAGGCTGAGGTATTTTCAATCTGTTCAGTTACTTTATCTAAGATAGACTCGAAACTATCTCCCTGTTCTGCCCATTTAAAGACACTCTCAGCCATATAGCCTAAAGGAGCACTTGTAATTCGAGTATCTGGAAAAGCAATGGTCAAACCTTCAAACTCATCCTTCATGTATTGGATATTTTGGTAAAACCCTGAAATTCCAGAAGATAGGAAAAGACCCAAGGCATGTGTGTAGCCTTTAGCTTTTAATGATGATAAAATTTCATCTAACTTGGCAATACTTGGTTGGCTCGTTTTTGGCAATTCGCTTGCTGAAGCCATTTTTTCATAAAATTCTTGAGCGGTTAGATTTACACCTTCAACATACTCCTGTCCATCGATATTCACAGGAATGTCTAGCACAAATAAATCTTCTTTCCGCAAGGTTTCCGCTTGTAGAAAAGCAGACGAGTCTGTTATGACCGCTAATTTCATTTCTTAAAACTCCAAATTAATTCCCGGTAAATCAAGGGCAATTTCTGTTACTTCGTAAGTCAAACGATTAAGCATATCCAAACATGGGCGAGCTAGTGTCTCAACTTCTTCTTGGTTGAAATCACTTGGTTGGTCGACAATACGACCTTCAACATGATTGACTTGAGAAATCGTTCCACTAATGACAAATCTATCAAAGACAATCATAAAGCTCAAAACAACTACCAAAGAAGTAACTTGATTATCTTGATCATGCTGAAGCAACTGGAAGTTTACATCAACCTTAGTTTCAGGTGCTCCATTTTCATTTTCCCATTCAAAGTTACGCGCATCAAAGTGATACTGGCTGACAAATTCTTGTTCACGTTTTAAATTCATTTTCATCTCCATTTGTACAATTACAATATAGTTGCCATTGTACCATATTTTTTTATTTTCTGCTAGATTTACTAAATACCAATCTCCGTTTTAACAACTTGGGCAATAGTATCTACATAGTAGTCAACTTCCTCAGTGGTTGGGGCTTCAGCCATGACACGCAAGAGTGGTTCTGTTCCGCTCGGACGAACGAGGATGCGACCATTTCCTGCCATTTCTTCTTCCATCTTCTCGATAATAGCTTTGATAGCAGGAACTTCCATGGCCTTTTCTTTCATGGCATTTTCTACACGAATATTGACTAATTTTTGTGGGTAAATAGTCACTTCTGCTGCTAATTCTGATAAACTCTTACCTGTTTCTTGCATGATTTTCGTCAATTGCACAGCTGATAACTGACCATCACCAGTTGTATTGTAGTCCATCAAGATCACGTGACCTGACTGCTCACCACCGAGATTGTAGCCAGATTTTCTCATTTTTTCAACTACATAGCGGTCTCCAACAGCAGTGACTGCTTTATTGATTCCTTCACGGTCCAAGGCCTTATGGAAACCAAGGTTAGACATAACGGTTGTTACGATCGTATTTTGAGCCAATTGACCTTTTTCAGAAAGGTATTTCCCGATGATGTACATAATCTTGTCACCATCAACGATCTCTCCATTTTCATCAACAGCAATCAAACGGTCGCTATCACCATCAAAGGCCAAACCGATAGCTGACCCGCTTTCTTTTACAAGTTCTTGCAAGGCTTCTGGATGAGTTGAACCAATGTTCAAGTTGATGTTCAGTCCATCTGGGGTTTCTCCGATAACCGTTAATTGAGCACCCAAGTCTGCAAAAATTTGACGGGCACTTGTAGACGCTGCTCCGTTGGCAGTATCCAAGGCCACCTTCATTCCTTCAAGAGGAGTTCCAGTTGAAACCAGGTAGGCTTCATACTTACGCAATCCTTCTGGATAATCAACAACAGTACCTAAACCTTCAGCACTTGGACGTGGAAGAGTATCTTCGCTGGCATCAAGCAAGGCTTCGATTTCTGCTTCCTTGTCATCGTCAAGTTTAAAACCGTCACCACCAAAGAATTTAATTCCATTATCAAGGGCTGGGTTGTGACTAGCCGAAATCATAACACCTGCACTGGCTCCCTCAGTTTTAACCAAGTACGCTACTGCTGGTGTTGCAAGTACACCAAGCTTATAAACGTGAATTCCAACTGAAAGAAGACCCGCAATGAGAGCTGATTCTAACATTTCTCCCGAAATACGTGTGTCACGTCCTACAAAAACCTTAGGTGCTTCCGTCGTATGTTGACTGAGGACATATCCTCCGAAACGACCAAGTTTAAAAGCCAATTCTGGCGTTAATTCTACGTTTGCTTCTCCACGGACTCCGTCCGTTCCAAAATATTTACCCATTTTTTATCCTTTTCTATTGTGTTTTATTAGTCTTTTTTTGAAGAGTCTGGCTTGGTTTCAGAACCAGTTGAAGACGAATTGCCCGAAGATGAGCTTGTCGTTGAAGAGTTAGAACTACTTGCTGAACGAACTTGTTTCGTCGTTACTTTCATAGTTGTTTCATAGGGTTTAATAACCGTTGGTAGAACTGTTCCATTCTTATCAATAGCTTGTAGAGGAACTGAACCTGTATAATTTCCTGTAATTTTTTCACTAGTTGGTAAAACAGCCACAATCTTATCAATCTTAGACAAGGTATCAACATCACTAGTAACCGAAACGCGTTCATCTGAAACAGTCACACTATCGATAAGAATTCGTTCATCAACCTTACCAGAGTCAATCTGTGGAGTGACTGGTAAATTATCCCGTGTTGCTTTCTTCCCAATTTTAACGGTGATTTTCTGCGGTGTTGCTAGGGCTGTTAAACCACTTGGTAGATTCTCAATGGTCAAGGGAACTTCAACGGTTCCTTCTGTCGCCTGTGTTAAATCTGCAGTAACCTTAAATTTACGAGTGCTTTCTTGCATCTCACTAGCCAAGGTCACTCGATTGGATCCAGTTAAAAATACCGTTACTTCTGAACTAAAACCACTAATAAAATACTGCTCACTATCGTACTGAATGTCAATTGGTACATTTACGACCGTATTGGTATAGGTTTCTGTTCGAGCCGGTCTTGCATTATTATTATTTTGATAATTAATAGAGGTAGCGTAGATAAATAAAACGCAAGCAAAGAGGAGTGAGGAGATGATATATAAACTATTTTTTTTCATTCTTCCAGCCTCCTAATATACGCTCTGTTAAGCTTGGCTCTTGTGAATTTTCCGGAATCAGTATACGACGTAGCTCTTCCTCAAATTCTTCCATCGTTAAATCATGCTTAAAGACACCATTATAGGTAATGGAAATACCTCCAGTTTCCTCTGATACCACAAAAGTGAGAGCATCAGAAACCTCAGATAAACCAATGGCTGCACGGTGTCGCGTTCCAAACTCCTTAGAAATACCAGTGTCTTCAGTAAGTGGAAGATAAGCAGATGTTACAGCTATTCGATCACCTTTTATAATGACTGCACCATCATGTAAAGGTGTGTTTGGAATGAAGATATTGATTAAGAGTTCTGCAGAAATCTTAGCATCTAAAGGAATCCCCGTGGAAATATATTCCTGCAAGGTTCTGACACGCTGAACTGATACAAGTGCTCCAATTTTCCGCGGACTCATATATTCAACTGCTTTAACAAAGGCCTGAATCATCTGTTCTTCTGAACTCATTGGTGTACTTGAAAAGAAATCAGTCGCACGTCCTAATCGCTCTAAACCTGTCCGAATTTCTGGAGAGAAAATAACAACCGCTGCGATAACACCGTAAGTAATCAATTGATTGATCAACCAGGAAATAGTTGTTAAGCCTAGGGTATTTGCTGCTATCTGAGCTAAGATAAACACTAAAACACCTCGAACCAGGATCATAATCTTGGTTCCTGCAATTGATTTTGTAAATTGGTATAAGATATAGGCAACGATAAGAATATCAATCACATTTATCAGAATACTCCAAGGACTGGAAAATAAACTAGACCAGTATTGAAGATTAGATAATTGTTGAAAATTCATTCTAGGCCTCCTCTCCGTAAAAAAGCTACTCTTCATTATATCATTTTATATGAAAATTTTCTTCCCCCTACTTCATTTTAAATTGGTAGAAAATATGATAGAATAAAATGATAGAAATGAATTAAGGAGAAACCATGTCTGAACTATATGATATTACCATTGTAGGAGGTGGACCTGTCGGTCTTTTCGCAGCCTTTTATGCTCACCTTCGTCAAGCCAAAGTACAAATCATCGATTCTCTTCCTCAACTAGGTGGTCAACCTGCCATCCTATATCCTGAAAAACAAATTCTCGATGTTCCAGGTTTTCCAAACCTCACAGGGGAAGAATTGACTAACCGCCTTTTGGAACAACTTGAAGGGTTTGAGACACCTATTCACCTCAATGAAACTGTTCTTGAGATTGAAAAAGAGGATGATGTTTTTAAGATTACAACTAATAAGGGAAATCATACTTCTAAAACCGTTATTATTGCTATGGGAGGCGGTGCTTTTAAACCACGTCCACTCGAATTAGAAGGTGTTGAAGGCTATGACAATATCCACTACCACGTTTCTAACATTCAACAATACGCTGGTCAGAAGGTAACCATTCTGGGCGGTGGTGACTCTGCCGTTGACTGGGCTTTAGCTTTTGAAAAGATTGCTCCAACTACACTTGTGCACCGTCGCGATAACTTCCGTGCTCTTGAGCATAGCGTCCAAGCCTTGCAAGAGTCTTCGGTAACTATCAAAACACCATTTGTGCCGAGTCAACTTCTTGGTGACGGCCAAACTCTTGACAAGCTTGAAATCACAAAAGTCAAATCCGATGAAACCGAAAGCGTTGAACTCGACCACCTCTTTGTCAACTATGGCTTTAAATCTTCTGTAGGTAATCTTAAAAAATGGGGATTAGAACTGAACCGCCACAAGATTATCGTCAATAGCAAGCAAGAGTCAAGCCAAGCTGGAATTTATGCTATCGGTGACTGCTGCTACTACGAAGGTAAGATTGACTTGATTGCAACAGGTCTTGGTGAAGCACCAACTGCCGTCAATAATGCTATCAACTATATCGACCCAGAACAAAAAGTACAACCAAAACACTCAACAAGCCTATAATGTCAAAATTACAACTTTATTAAAAAATCAAGTGAAATTTCATGATAAAACGCATAATAACAAGTATCCAAAGAACTTGCTATTATGCGTTTTTATGATTTTAAAAACTTTTCCACTAACCACCTTTATTTGCTTTTTATATAAAGTTTAATACTTATTGATTAGTTTTTTAATATTTCCCCTCATTCCGACATATTCAGACTAACAAACTCTGTGCACCGTATAAGTAATACTAGATAATATTCTATTCTTAGTGTAATTTGTAGTGAAAGTTCGAAGTTAAAATTTACAAATTAACGTTAAATACAGTTATGAACATGTTATAAAGTATGATGTTAGTAGCTGTTAGATTAATTATTACATAAGTTAAGTGTTAAACTGGCTCATTTATTATTCTGTATCGGTAATATAAATTTAACTTCAGCACCACGACAAGCTTCTCTATTTTTCAAGATTACTGATCCACCATGTAATTTAATTATTTGTTCAGTAATAAATAGTCCAATACCATAATTGGTTGTAGAATGCCTGCTATAATCTCCACGATAGAACTGTTCTTTTGCGTGAGTTAAATCAATATCAGAAAAACCTTTCCCGTTATCTAATACTGATATTTCTAAAAATTCATCTACAGTTTTTATATTCAATTCCAATGTAACTATTCCATTATTATTTTCAATTGAATTCGCTAAGACATTTTGCAATGCTCTCTCTAAGAGTTTCAAGTCTACACTCATTATACCATCTTCAACTACTACATTAGTTTTTAGATTGTTAGAATTAATTGACATTAGTTCTTTAGAAACTGTTACCAATTGTTCTGATACAGTTTTTACTGCCAACGATTGTGGCTGGTATTCAGTGGCATTAGAATTCTTATTCATGATTAGAAGTGTTTTTATATATTCAGATATTCTATTGCTATTACTCAGTATATAATCTATATAAATACTCTGGTCCTCTGTCACAGATGTCTTTTTAAGCAACTCAGTATTTCCTTGAACAATAGATACTGGGGTTTTCAAGTCATGTATCAAAGCAGAAATCTGTTTTTGCTTGTTTTCTTCCTGTATCCACTCTTTGATTAATGACTCTTGCAAAGCATTTCTCATTTTCTCTAAACTAAATAGAACTTCATTAAATTCTTTGACTCTTGAATAATGCAGGTCAAAATCTAAAGTTTGTTCTGATATTTTTTCGGAAGCAGCAAATATAGGTGAGAGTTGTTTCACAAGATATTTAGCCCATACTATTGTAACAACCAATGTATTTAGTAAACTAACTAGAATTAGAATACTGACATACACTGCGTTGACATTAGGAAAATATTCTGCCATGAATTTATTTGTAAAATAGGGTTTTACTGAATATTGAATAATACAATAACCATCATTTCGTAAAATTTCTATATAGCTATAAGATGGGGTATTATAGACTCTCTCATTATTATAGTATCGAATTGCTCGATCTTCTTCATCTTTACTCATTGAACTAGTAATGATATTTCCATCCTTTGAAATTAATAGATATGAGGCATTATCTGGTATAAGATTTTTGTCAAAGGTCTCTGTATTGGCTATCGCATTCTTCCGCTCATGAATCTGATTTTCTGTGTAATCGGCAGGTAAAATAAATCCTAATGAATACATGGTGTTGAACATCAGAATTACTAAACCAAGTGAAAGAAACAATACAATTCCTACACTTATTAGATATTCTAAAAATATTATTCTTAGCGATTGCCCTTTTAATTTTATTCCCA
This sequence comes from Streptococcus infantis, assembly GCF_047463615.1. Lineage (GTDB taxonomy): Bacteria > Bacillota > Bacilli > Lactobacillales > Streptococcaceae > Streptococcus > Streptococcus infantis_X. The sequence goes on from NZ_JASHDO010000004.1 coordinate 42,532, forward strand.
TTTATATCCAATTCCCCATACAGTTACAACTGGAGATACACCTTCCTTCTGTAATTTTGCGCGAATATTCTTAATATGTTCTGAAATAGCTGAAGAATTACCTATTCCATCATATCCAAATATCATCTCATAAATCTGTTCTCTTGAAAATACTTGCCCACGCCTACGAGCTAGAAGTTCACAAATTCGATACTCAGATTTTGTAAAAGAAATTTTCTTATCATTTACATAAATTATATTCGCTGATAAATCAAATCTAATTTCTCCAAGATTTAAACTTAAATGTCTCTCTCGGTTTTCTCGACGTAAATGGGCATCAACTCTCGCAATTAATTCATTTACTCCAAAAGGTTTTAAAATGTAATCATCAGCTCCTGTTGAAAAACCCGAAACAATGTCACTTTCCAAAGATTTTGCAGTTAAAAATAAGATGGGACAGTCTACTCTATCTCTAATAGATTTACAATAAGATATACCATCGATTTTTGGCATCATTATATCTAACAAGATTAAATCATACTCTGATAATTTAGAAATAGGTACTTCTGTTGGATTTTGAAAAATATCTACATGATATAATTTTTGTGTTAAAATATTTTTGATTAAGACCAAAAGATCCATTTCATCATCTATAGCTAATATTTTCACCATCTTATTACCACCTTCATTTCTATTCCATATTAGTTCTGCCGTTCCATTTATTAAACCAAATCAAACTTACAAATAACATTACAACTATTATTGGTGTTGCAACTAAAGACCATTTAAAAAATTCAAAATAAAATGAGTTTTCACCTGAAATTTTATCTACAAAATAAAGACCACAAAGCCTTGAAGGCCATGAACTTGGTAAGTAATACCAAATATTATCCCCCATACTTGTAACAGCAAGTAGCGCTATCAAAGTTTCAAAGAAACCAAGACCAATAGAGGCTCCACTCCCAAATCTGAGGCTAATAACCAGATGTATTAAATATAACGGAACAACTCCTATAATAATTAAGACTAATTCCAATACCAAATCATAAAATTCTTGATAATTAAAAAGCATCAAAAAACTACTTTGGAGTAAAATAAGTGATAGTGATGCACACAACAATAAAGATAATAACTTACCTATATACATACTAGTTCTTGATTGCGAACCAGTTAACATTATCTGAAAGCAACCAGCTTCTGCTTCCATTTCTATTACCTTTGCAGTAATGAAACCAATAACAATCGGGAACAATGCACCTAATGTAATCAAATAATTTAATGTGACATCCTCTATTGAATACCTACTTAAGCCCGTAAATTTAAAACCAGCATATATCATAATCACAAATAGTATTGGGAGTAACAGATATAACCAGGGTAACCAAGTATGTTTTATCTTATATAACTCAGATTTTAAAATATTTTTCACTATCTTACCTCCTGTTTTGCAAACCAAATAGATGATAAGTAAGATAATAGAAGAAATAACAGAATTGAGAAGATACATGGAGGAAAAATTGATGTGTTTAACATCATATTTTCTGCATCTGCTGGTAGTCCATTTGGCATAATTTTCAGCATTGGAACCATCGTTCTTATACTCCAACTATATGGAGATAACAGCCAATAATTTCCAGTAGAAAACACAATTCCAAGTGCAACACCAAATAAACCATTTATCATAAGACTAGTAGAAAAACCAAACTTTTTAGCTAATAGTAGGCAAAATGGAATTTGCCATATGCTTGATACCACTAATACTATACTTGAAACTAATAAAGTACTAAAGCTATAGCTTAAAAATATTTGATCTCCAAAAATAAATTGTACAATTAAAACTGCTATCAAATGAACCAAACTGGCCATCAGAATCAAACAGCTTGCCACTATAATTTTTGATATCCAAATCTTTCGCAAATCAATACTGAGAGGATAAACTGCCCTATATTTTATTTTTTTATCTTCGTATCGATTCATTAAAGCAGGAATCAGTGCATAAGTTATTGGCATAATTATAGTATACCACCAATTATATGAATCTACTGTAAAATATGGTGGTACCAGTAAATAAGATAGAATTATCAAAGATATAGGTATTATATAGATTATTTTTTTTAAAAAAGTTCTTTTATATTTTAAATAATCACCAAGAATATAATTCATCATTTTTTAATTCTCCTTCTTTACTACTTCCAAAAATAAATTTTCTAAACTTTCTTGAGAGTCTTTTATATCTTGGTATTTTAATTCACCTTCACATATTATCCCGATATAATCTGCAACTTGCTCAACTTCGGAAATATTATGGCTGGATAGAATTACTGTAATGCCTTGTTTTGGGAAGCCAAGAATCATCTCCCTTAATTCTTGAATTCCCAATGGATCTAAGCCATTGGTTGGTTCATCTAAAATTAATAATTTAGGATTATTTAACAGTGCTATTGCAATTCCTAATCGTTGTTTCATTCCCAAAGAAAATTTTCCACTTCTTTTTTTACCTGTATTTGATAGACCAACGATTTTTAGAACTTCATCAATTCTTGATTCGGGTAATCCAAGTAACATTGTTCTAACTTTTAAATTTTCTCTTGCACTTAAGTTCTCATATAAGGGAGGTAGCTCTATCAAGGCACCAATTTGTTCGAGATCCTTTCTACTCCATGTATGATCATTAAATATAATATCTCCGGACGATTTGTGGAGCATTCCTGTTATCATCTTTAGTGTTGTTGATTTCCCAACACCATTTGGACCAAGTAATCCGTAGATACAATTCTCTTTCACTTGTAATGAAATATTATTCACTACAAGTTGATTCCCAAATTTCTTTGACAAATTCCTTGTCTCTAAAATATTTTTTTCCATTTTGATCCTCCTTAAATTTACACTTCAATAATAAAATATAAATTTAAAGATTTTATAAAGAAAATACATAACTTTTATTGATTTAAAAAAATAAACTATAAATACGCAATTTAATGAAGATAGGAGTATCCTCAGTTTAATATCCTGGATAAATTTTACCTCATTCTGCTCTAATCTAGATAAATAACATCTAAGTAAATCGTTACAAGATACCTGTCACATTTTTTTTATATAAATTTGAGATCCAAAAAAAGATTCGAATTATAAATTTAAAATTTTTAACATTCTATCCAGAACCTTAATTTTTTTAAAGCAACTAAGCTCCTTAAAATGAAAATTCTACTGAATGAAACTTCAGTAGAATTTTTAGGATTTGAGGTTATTTTAAAAATTTTTAAACATCAATCTCGATGTATCTTTTTTGAACATCAATATATTATATTTTACAGTTCATCTGCAAAATGATTGATAAATTCCACTCTCTCTACTCCGTCGAGAAATATCCCGTCGACGAATACAGCAGGATGGTTTCTTCTTGCCGTCAATAGCACATCGTGATCTGATGTTTTTACTAACACAGTTCTGTTAGTTATCCTTACCCTCGTCTCACTTTCCAGCGCCCTGAGTTCAATCTCATGAGCGACTTGTCTCAATAGCTTCTCACACGCTATTTTAGCTTCTCTGTACGTTGTAGATTTACTGATGACGTAATCAGCAAGTTCAATGACTTTATCTTCCAATTCTAACTACCTTTCAAATATGGTATAATCAAAATAAAATGATTGGAGAAATCTTATGGATCCTAGTAAACTATTCTGCTTGTTTTGCGGTTGCTCTGTTCCAAATCACAACGATACTTTTCGAGAAGATGAGCACTACTTTTTGATTCGTCGTCCACATTTTGCCAGCGAAGAAAATTTTAGTGACAAAATAACAATACAAACAATGAATTGTCCAAATTGCCATAAAGTTTCAATCGACATCGTGGGCGTAGGAAGTCAATTTCCAAATCGCATTACACACTTCAATCCAATTTCTCTCGCTAAAGCCTATCCAGATTACATTCCACAAACTATCAGAAGTGATTATGAAGAAGCTCACGCTATCTTAAATCTCAGCCCGAAAGCTTCTGCCACCCTCTCTAGGCGTTGCCTTCAAGGAATGATTAGGGATTTTTGGGGGATTTCGAAAGCAAGATTAGTAGATGAGATAGACGCTTTAAAAGATATTGTTGACCCAAGTACTAAAAAGGTACTTGATGCCCTACGAAAACTTGGGAACATTGGAGCTCATCCAGAAAAAGATATAAATCTCATAGTGGATATTGAACCCAATGAGGCTCACCTGTTGCTGAAATTCATAGAATTACTTATGCAAAAATGGTATATTGAACGCCATGACAACGAGCAATTACTACAAGATATTTTAGATTTGGACAAAGATAAACAAAATCAACGCAAATCTAAAAATTCTTGATAATACGGAGAACAATGATCTAATTCAAATATTAGATCGCCGTCCCTATTGTAATATTGCTCGACAATTCGAATTTTATCCGCTTCAGTTCCTTCGCCTCTCAAAATCGAAAGGTGGATAACTTTTTCAACCTTCAATCCATCAGGTCTACCACGTCTATCGTGGTATTTTTCTTTTTGTCCTGGCATTTCCCTACTCCTTTCTCTTTTTTTCGCTCTGTGAGCAATAACTAGGAGGGGAATTGCGCCCCTCTACGCTACTCTACCTTCTTTCGCTTCTTCAACCTTTTCAAGAACCAAGATTGTAAGAGCCATTTCTTGAAAGTCCTTGTCATCAAATCCGATGACGTCGCCGTAAACTCTGATTGTGTTATACAATTCGTACATATCATCTGATGATGGCTTTTCACGATCTAGGATTTCTCCAAGTTTCAATGAACGTTCTCTGCGATTATTAACTTGTAAGACTTCTTTTGCTAGTGCGATTTGTTCTTGTGTTGTAAGCCCTTTGTTCATGGTGTTTCCCTCCGGTTTGTTTTTTCTTATTTCCTTAAGCTTGATTTGTTTATATCTCGAGATATAAACAAAGAACTTTTTATCTCTTTTTGAGATTTTTTTGTTTGTTTTTTTGTCACATTAGTATATAATAAAAAAGAAAGGAGTTAATTGATATGAATATACTAGGGAACTCAATTAAAGAGGTGAGAAAATCCAAAAAGTTAACTCAAAAAAAACTTGCCGAGCTGACAGGTTTTAAACAAAATACAATTTCTAACCATGAAAATGGTAATAGACAATTAGATGAAGGAGATATAAGAATATATGCTCAGGCTTTGGGGGTATCGCCTCAATATTTATTTGATTTGTCGAAGCCTTCATCTGTTGATTTTTCTGCTCCCACTTCCTCAATCCAAACCATCTACGATGAACTAACTCCTCCAAGGCAAACCAAAGTCTTGACCTACGCAGAGAAGCAACGGGATGAGCAGAGGAACGAAGTGTCGGAAGTCATTCAGCTCTATAGTTACGACTACTACGACCACCCAGCTTCTGCAGGTACAGGGCAGTACTTGAACGATGTGCAAGTGGAACGGATTGAGTTACCAGTAGATATTGATGCCGATTTTGTCATCCCCATTAAAGGGGACTCCATGGATCCTGACTATCACGATGGCGACCTGGTATTCATTCAGACCAGCGTGGATTTGAATGACGGCGTTATTGGAGTGTTCAACTACAACAGCGATGCTTATATCAAGCAGCTTGTTATTGATAAAGACCAATCCTACTTACACAGCCTAAATCCATCCTACAAGGACATGCCAATCACACCAGAAACAGACTTCCGAATTATTGGCGAGGTTGTGGATTTGTATAGAGGCTAGAGGAAACAAAATTTAACAAAATGCTTGACAAAGATCAAGTAATACAGTAAAATGGAGATAATTTAGAAAGAAAAGTGTCAGTAACTCTACGGGGTCTGATGCGGAAAGAGTCTTCTCCATTTACTTGGAGGAGGCTTTTTTTGAAACCATTTAAAACATTGGAACAGCAACTTGATATGCTCAAGGATAGAAATCTTGCTATCACCAATAAAGAGCGTACATTAAAATACTTATTAAGCAACAACTACTACAATATCATCAACGGATACAGTAAGTTCTTTCAGATAACGGGTAGTGATAATTATATAGAGGGCGTTACCTTCGATGAAGTGGCTTCTCTTTATACTTTCGACAAGGATATTAAAAGAGCAATATTGCAATCTATACTTGAAGCAGAGCATCATATAAAATCTATTACAGCTCATAGATTTGCAGAGGCTTATCAAAACCAACAATATGCTTATCTCGACACTAAAAACTATGACAACGATAAAATCCTCGATGTAGGCTATATCATTTCTAAACTCTCCAGAATTGTGAACTATAATAAAAATAGACGTGGAACTTCTATCAACCACTACTATACTAACCACAAAGATGTCCCAATCTGGGTTTTGACTGACTACTTGGAATTTGGGGATACACGACATATTATCGAAAATTTGCCAACTTGTCTTCAAAATAAAATTGCAAAGGATTTAGTTAGTTTTATAAAAACAAACAATCATAATTTCACTGGTGTATTCCCTCCAGAAACTATGATTTCTTTTTTAAAAAATATCAACCAAACAAGAAATGTATGTGCTCACAACAACAGACTACTCAACTATAATTGTAGTGCAAATAGTGTCTGCTTTGCTCCTATCCATGATGATTTCAATTTACAAGACGACAATTCCAGAAAATCAGTTTACTCAACAGTTGTAAGTTTGCAGTGTTTCATCAGTTCTGAAGAATTCAATCGCTTATGGAATACTCTCAGAAAGAAAGTTAGAAAACTTGAAAATAAGCTAAAATCCGTTGATATAAACATCATAAATGCTACCTTAGGGTTTCCTGATGATTGGCACTGTAATGAACCAAGAATATAAATAAAGGCTCTATAATTTCTGTAGTGGGTAAAACCACCATAGGAATTATGGAGCCTATTTTGTTGTAGAAAAAAAGTCCCATAAGACCTATAATGAAAAGTGACCAAACCATCATTAGAAAGAATCTTATGGAACAATTAAATTTTATCACAAACTTACTCGAAATTAAAGACAAGAACATCATAATCTTGGATTATCTTGATGCTGGAACGCATAAAGAAATCATCGCTAAGCTAGATTATCCTGCTCCTAAGTGTCATCACTGCCTAGGTCAAATGACTAAATATGACTTCCAGAAAGAATCTAAAATCCCCTATCTAGAGTGTGCAGGCTATAAGACACTCATTCGATTGAGAAAACGCCGTTTCCGTTGTAAAGTCTGCGGGAAAATAGCTGTCGCAGAGACTTCCTTAGTCAAAAAGAATCACCAAATCGCGACCATCGTCAACCAGAAAATCACTCAAAAATTAATCGAGAAAGTCTCTATGACGGCTATCGCAGAAAGTCTATCTGTCTCTACTTCGACAGTCATTCGTAAATTGAAAGAATTCAAATTCAAGACAGATTTATCTTTCCTTCCAACCCACATGTCTTGGGATGAATACAGCTTCAAGAAAGATAAGATGAGCTTTATTGCACAGGATTTTGATTCCAGAAAGATCGTAACTATCCTGGATGGACGAACTCAAGTGACTATTCGCAATCATTTTCTTCGTTATTCTAGTCAGGTGAGAAGTCGCGTGAAAGTCATTACAATGGATATGTTTAGTCCCTATTACGATATTGCCAGAAAACTTCGCTTGCGAATTTCAAGGCTCAGGCTGAAACAGTTCCCCAGACTGTTTCACTCCCAAATGCTAAAATCGTTCTCGACCGCTTTCACATTGTCCAACATCTCAGTCGAGCTATGAATCGTCTTCGCATCCAAGTCATGAATCGTTTTGATCGTAAATCGCACGAATATAGAGCATTAAAACGTTACTGGAAACTCATTCAACAGGATAGCCGTAAACTTAGTGATAAACGTTTTTATCGCCCTACTTTTCGCTCGCACTTGACCAATAATGAGATTCTCGAAAAGCTCCTTGCATACTCTCAAGAACTTAGAAAGCACTATGAACTCTATCAACTATTACTGTTTCATTTCCAAGAGAAACAAACAGACCATTTCTTTGAACTGATTGAAGAAACGATTTCTTGTGTAAATCCTATTTTTCAAACTGTTTTTAAGACCTTTTTGAAAGACAAGGACAAAATCATGAACGCACTGGAACTGCCCTACTCAAACGCGAAACTAGAGGCTACTAATAACCTCATTAAGGTCATCAAGCGCAATGCTTTTGGCTTCCGGAACTTTAAAAACTTTAAAACTAGAATCCTCATTGCTTTGAACATCAAAAAGGAGAGAACCATGTTGGTTCTCTCCAGGTTATAACTTTTCATCAACCCACTACAGTTTTATCTTAGTTAAAATAAGTTAGAATATGTAAGTGAGTATCAGATATACCAAGACATCGTCACCATCTAAGGTATATTCAAAATACAAAAGTTGACCAAAGGTTGACCAACTAGATTTCTGAATATCCTTATATATTCATTCACAAAATTGGTTTAAATAGCGTAGTCTTTTAAACTAGTTTTGTGAATCCAAAAAATCTTCCTATATAATAAGAAGATTTTTTATTATTCTAATTTTTTCTACGTACTGTTACGAGTCCAAATGTTCCTAAAATTGCACCGATTACCAACATCGCAACACTTGAAGTTTCTCCTGTATTTGGTAATGTTTTTGCACGTTCTACTCGTGAGTAAGTCACTTTTTCGTTTTCTACTACTTTAACGGCTGGTGCTGAGTATGTTTCACGTTTTTCTTTCACAACAATATTCCCTTGTGCATCGACAGTAACTTCTTTGCCTGCATCAAGAGCTTTTTTCAACTCGTCAACATTGACAGTAGGAAGAGTTTCAGCAACTGGTGCATCTTTAGGCACTGCAACGATTGTACCGTCAGGAAGTTGTTTCACAATGCTACCTTTAGCGTCTTCTTTAGCTAGTTCTTCAAGATTTAGTTCAGGAAGTGTTTCAGCAACTGGTGTATCTTTAGGAACAGCAACAATTGTTCCGTCAGGAAGTGTTTTAACAATGCTATCTTTAGCATCTTCTTTAGCAAGTGCATCAAGATTCAATTCAGGGAGAGTTTCAGCAGTTGGAGCTACTTTAGGGATAGCAATTACTGTTCCGTCAGGAAGTGTTGCAACAACGTTTTCTTGAGCTTTCTCTGCAAGGTCAACGAGTTTAACATATGTTGCTTCAAGTTCTGCAAGTTTAGCTTCTTCAGCTTTTTGTGCAGTCAACAAATTTTCAAGCTTAGACTGTGCCGTAGTGAGTTCAGCTTTTGCTTGTGCCAATTTAGCTTCAGCTTTAGCTTGAGCGTCTTGAGCATTTGCTAGAGCAACAGGTGCGTCTAAATATGTTTGCAATTGTTCAGCCAATTCTTTAGCTTCTTTAACAAGAGCATCTTTTTCAGCAAGAAGTTTAGCAACTTGTTTGTTCAAATTGCTTAGTTTAGTTTCTTGGTTTTCAAGTTTGGCTGAAGCATTTTCAAGAGCTTGTGACGCAGTTGTTTTAGCAGTTTTAGCTTCTTTAAGTGCGTCTTGAGCTTTTTCAAGAGCAGTTTTCTTGTCTGTTAGACTTGCTGAGAAGTTAGCGACTGCTTCGCTTGCTGTAGCTTCACGTTTCTTAGCATTTTCAAGAGCAATGTTTGCCAAACGTAGGTTGTTTTCGGCAACTTGAGCTTGAAGTGGTGTAGCCATTGCATCAGCAAGGACTTTTTCAGCATCAGTCTTCAAGTTTAGGGCGCTTGCGTAGTCAGTTGAAGCTTGTGTCAAAGCATTTTTAGCATTTTCTGATGCAGTTGTTGCTTGTTCAAGGTTTGATTCAGCTGTTGCGACTGCTTTTTCAAGAGTTGCGATGTCGGTTTTGTCTTCGATTTTTGAACCAGTATAAATTCCGAAGACGTTAATACTATAAAGTTCACCGTCGATAATACCAAATGAAGCACCAAGGTTTGAAATTGGTTTTTGGATATTTTTTGAGTGTCCCCATTTTGATGGAGCGTCAGCAAATGCTTGAGACATCACAACATTATAAATTTCTTGTTTGACTTTATACATGCTCAATGATGTTCCATATTTAGCAAAGGCGATAGGTCCACCATTTTCACCAAAGTAATCACCAGGTAAGTGACCATTTGTTAGGATACTTTTATTTCTAGCGATATATTTATCCATTTGGTCTTGAGCAGATTTCATTGAACCTGTATTCAATTCAAGTTCTGATAAACCAAGATTTTTACGAATAGCATTTACAACTTTTAAATTATAAAGTGCAAGTTCTTGTTTTTGTTCTTCTGTGATGTTGTTGAAATCAACAATTTTATTATTATCAGCTTCACTGATTTTTGTTGAAGAGTTTTCAATAACAGTTGCACCAGAGTCAGTCATGAAGTCTGAGTCGCCTTCGGCTTTATCTTTCTTGAACTGAGTCAAGTCTGCGATATTTACAATATCAACATTTTTGAGTGCGTCTTGAGCTTTTGTTAACTCATCTTGAGCTGATTGCAATTTAGCGTCTACTGTTTCAGCATGTTGGTTAGCTGTTGTCAATTTTTCTTTAGCTAATTTGACAGCATCATTTTTAGTATTTACATCAGTTTCAGCTGATTTGATAGCTTGGTCGCGGTCTGCATCTGCTTTTGTTGCATTGTTGAACGCAGTTTGTGCGTCAGCGACTGTAGCTTCAGCTTCTTTGACACCTTTTTGAGCGTCTTTTAAGTCTTTCTCAGCATTTGCAAGTCCAGTTCCGTCAAGTGCAGATTCTGCGTTTGCAACAGTTTGTTCAGCACTTTTGACGTCATGAGTTGCTTGTTTAAGATTAGCTTCAGCACTTGCCACGTCTGATTGCTTTTCAGCAAGAACATTAGTTTCAGCTTTGATTTGTTCATTTGTAGCTTCAGTTGCTGTTTGGTTAGTAGTTTGTGCATCAAGGTTCTTAGCTTGAGCATCTTTGACTTGAGCAACTTTTTCAGGTGTTACTTGAGAAGCGATTGCTTCAGCATCTTTAACAGCATTATTTGCATTAGCATATTCTGTTTCAATTGAAGCTACAGTAGCTTCTTTTTCTTGAACACCAGTTTTAGCTGTTTCAATTTTAGCTTCAGCTTCTTTAACAACAGCTTTTTGTGCGTTAAGTGCAGGTTCTACCGTAGAAGGCGCAGGAACGGCACTCTTTTCAAGTGGTTTTACTTCTGACTTAGCAACAAGTGCAGATTCATTGACAGTATTTGTGTCAACTGAAGTTGGAGCAGTTGCTTCTTGAGCAAATACAGGCGCACCAACTGATGCAAGCGCAATCGCTGTTGAAGTTGTAATTGTTTTCAGTTTCTTCATCATTTTCTCCTTGTAAGAGCTAATAGGATTGGTTTGACTGTTAAGTCAAACCATGATATATGTAGTATATCATGCAATTTTATATATTTTATAGCACTATTTTAACACATTTTTAGTTTATAGACAATATTTTTACAAAACTTTGTTTGTATATGGGTTATTTTACAGTTGTCTTCCTTGTATCATGGTATTGAAACGAGGTAGCTTATGAAATCAATTCACTTACAAAAGTATATCGGACAACGAATACGAATCATACGTAAAGAAAAAAATTTAAGTCAGCAAAATCTCAGCGAAAAGGCTGGTGTGGGCATAGATTATATTTCCAACCTTGAAACAAAAGGGTCAAATATAAAGATTGATACACTAGAAAAGATTATCACAGCTCTTAATATCACACCATCAGAGCTATTTGAAAGCCGTATAACCCCAAAGAATCCACATCTAGAGTTATTAGCTGACCAATTAACTCAACTTCCACAAACAAGTCAAGAACAGCTCTTAGAAGCCTTCCAATTACTAATAAAAACCGTAAAAGAAAAACCAAACCGCTAAGAAAAATCCTAGCGGTTATTTTTTATTCATTTATTTTCTTTCCTTATAGTATGCAGATTTATTGTGAGATGAATAACGCTCCATAGCCTTGTAATATTCGAAACTAGATTTTCTATCATCATAAACATCGACAATTGTTAAAATATCACTATCTTTTTGCCACTGTTCAATATCAATAGAAGTAAAAAATTTTTCAAATAAAGCTGTTAGCATAACATCTCGAATCTCTTCTTTTGAGATAGAGCCAGCCCATGACCTAAAAACAGCTTTTTCATGCATATCCTTTAGTTCATCTTCTGTTAGTTCTTCAAAATAGTTTTCACTATCTATGTTGTTTTTATAATCTTTGAACTTATCAAAATCATATCCGCTCTTCTTAACTAAATATCGTTGACACCGTTTCTCTAATCTATCAAGAATTTCATAATTGAATACCTTTGTTCTGTTTCTACCAAAAGTTTTAGATTTAGCCTTATTCCATTCTCCCATAGCTTCCAATTCTGTAACAAATTTTCTACGTAAACTTTTTTTAATATTTTTTGTTTCCTCAATTTGATACTTTTGTATCATGTCATCAATAAATTCAGATAATCTTTTTATTTTTAAATTAGTCATTTTTTATTCCTTAACACTTTCCAATGTATATCGTACATGTAAATTATATATCGTAAATATTGATTTGTCAAATTTAAAATACACATTTTGTAGCTTTTGGAAAAAATTATTGTTAGAATAGACTCATAAAGTTAATGCTTTAGTAGCAAAACTTTAAAATACTTTTTTACAAAGGAGTCCAATTATGGTATTCTATAAAAATTTTTCATCTTACTCAGTAGCAAACGCAGAAGCTGCTCTTGGTAACGAACAAATCATTCTGGTTGGTCTTAAAGCTGAAACTCAAGTCAAATTTGAGGATAACAAACCAACCAACGAAGTAACAGGAAAACAAGTTTGGGTCGCAACTGAAACTCATAATCCTTTCAAAATCAAACTTCCTGCAGATTGTGATATTGATTTATCTGCTTATAAAATTGGTGATTCTATCGAGTTTGAACATTTAGAAGCAATTGAAATGAATCGTAAGATTTATTTTCGTGCAAAAGGTATTAAGAAAGGAAAGTAAAAAATGGTTTTTTTAATGAATAAAAGCCAAAATCAAGCTACATCAGCAACTTCTGCTGGTGTGGCTGAATTTGGCAAAAACAAGTTCGAGTTGGAACAATTCATTTTAAGAAATTTGAATAATGCTCTAGATATTAATAATGAATCATCATATCTTGGTTCGTTTAATATTAAGGTCGCAAGTAATGACACGGGATTCTTTTACATTGCAAATCTCCCGGTCTCGTACTCACTTGATTCGCAACTTTACTTTAATATATTTGCAATTTGTTCTGGTATACTCTACCCTTATAAAACACTCTTACCTCAAAATAATGCTTTCTTTATCCCGTACGACACTACTAATCCAAACTTAGCTCGAGCTTTCTTCTTTCCATGGCTTGATGGGATTCCAACCCGTTTAAAGATTGATAATCTTCCATCTTTTATTAAAGAGAACGTATCAGAAAATGCTCTTCCAATTATGGCGAACAACATTTGTAATATCTCTATGAAATCGGTTACACATTTGGCAGTCAGCGGGGCATCCGGTTCAGGTAAGACACACTTTTTACGTTATTTGATTAGTTGTCTAAAATCATTTACTAACCAAATTATTTGCGTTGACCCAAAACTTTCTGACATTTATTTATTAAGTAAAGAATTAGGTTTGGAAGTATTAGCTCCAAGTCAAGGGGAAAATTTGAACAGCTTCCTGACTGTAGTGAATGAGACTTTATCAAAAATCATCAGAAAGATTTATGAACGAGGAGAGATATTATTAACAAAACCAGATACTAAGTTCGAACGCATTTATATTGTTATTGATGAGCTGTTGGCATTGGTGCAAGGTAGTTCAAAACAAGCACGTGAAGCATTTGGGCAATTGCTTGGGACGATTGCTCTTCTCGGTCGTCAGACTTCGATTTCACTCATTTTATGCAGTCAACGTTTTGATGCAACTGCATTTGCAGGGAATACAGCAGTACGTGAACAAATCAACTGTATCTTTATTCTAGGTGAGATAAATGCGAATACTTGCCAATTCTTATTGCCCAACATCAATGTCGATAATATTGTAGTCCCTTCTGGTATTGGTACAGGTATTGTCAAGTTTACAGATAATGAACACAGAACTCACATCATGCCCTTGCTTACCCCAACATATGATATCGGAAAGGAAAAAATTTCATGAAAAATTATTTGAACAAGTATAATGTAATTAATTTTACAATTTTTATTTTATTAATCTTCTTTATTTTTGAACGTTTAGCAACGTTTTTAATTATTCAAACTCACTTAGAAACCTTCTATTATTTTGTAATGTCTATTTGGATATTGCGTTTAATTACAGTAAGTGCATTTTCTGTCTTATTAATAACAATTGGTATAGATTTTATATCTCGAAGTGCTGATTCTGATTCTTTCATCAATGGCATAAAATCCTATCTAGCTACTAGGAAAATTCGTCGTTATTGTACTCACATCAATGTAGAGCCGTCAATGGAAGAATCTTCACGTTATTTGAATACAAAACAAGTCATTGTAAAGAAAGCCAATCGTTCATTAAAAGCATTGACTGTCACTTATTATAAAGATTATGCAGTATTAAATGGAAGATTGCCCTCAAATAATGAAAGTGCTGATATTATTGAAAAATTATTTCCAAAAATAAAAAAGGAATTAAATTATTTAGATAAAGATTATCAATTCAACGATATTATTAGAGACCCTGAAGGTAAAAATTTTTCATCTGTTGCTAAATGTAATATTGGTGAAGTCTATCCTATTAAAAATAATGATGGTTAATAGTGCGGTGTACTGCTACCGAAGGTAAGCAGGTACACCAGCACATATATGCGGTTCGTTATATGTCTAGGTTGTTGAGTAAAGCTAGTATTACCTTTACTCAACATCAAAGACAAAGACACAAATCGACAAGTCAAAAAGAGTTTTTTACTATCAAGACAAAGACAAAAACGGAGGAAATTTATATTATGTCAAAAGAACTCAACTCTCAATTTAAAGCGAATTCATTTTGTTGTACTCTCAACAATATTGATAAGCTCTTTGATGTTAATGATACAAGTTTTAATGATGAAAAATATTCAGATGAAACTCGAAAACAAGTAGAAGAATTTCGAAATAATCTTGAAGCGAATAAAAAATATAGTCCTGAAGAAATGGTTGAACATCTAATTTATCTCTGGGTAGACGGTAAAGAAGAAACTCGTTCAGCAGCTGCAAATTATGAGATAGGAGATAATGGTAATCATCACTCCCATCTGATTTTAGAAGCAAAAAATCAGACACGTTTTTCAGCTATCAAAAAGCTCTACCCTACTATCCATGTTGAACTGACTCGTGGAACTCGTGAACAAGTCATAGCATATCTAAACAAGACGGGAAAACACGAGGAGAAAGCTCATACGACAGTTGTTCCGATGATGAATCATGGTATCATTGAAGCAAATCAACAAGGCAAACGAAAAGATTTAGACATTATACAAGAACTGCTCGAAGAGGGTCTATCTCCCGAGCAAATTATGCGTCAAAATTTATCTTATCGCAAATTTTCAAAAATGATTAAGGAGCATTATTATCAACTGCAAGTGGCTAACGCTCCACTTGTCAAGAAAATGAAGGTCTATTGGCATTTGGGAGGTTCAGGAACAGGAAAAAGTTATATGCAAGTCCGATTGAAAGAAATATTTGGTATAGAAGATGTTTATGTTTTATCAGATTATGGTACAGGTGGGCTAGATAATTATATGGGGGAATCAATTTTATTTATGGACGAATTTAAAGGGGATATTGATTATCAAGCTTTTTTGAAAATCTTAGACGTATATCCCAATCAAGTCCATGCTCGTTATAGTAATGTATACGCATTGTGGGATAAAATTCATATTTCTAGCATCTTTACCCCAAACCAAATTTATAAAATGTTAGTTGCACCCGACAAACAGAAAAACGACCCTGTAACTCAGCTTTATAGACGTATTCATTACATTGTTTATCATGTCAAAATTGATGATAATCAGTACAAGGAATTAACGTTTGAAATGAAACAATATCTTGAGCTAATAGAACAAAAACAATGTATTGAAGATATTGCTCAAAAATTAATTAGTAAAGGTATAAATATTGTTACTGATGATGTTTTATCAGAAATAAAAAAAGAAATCGCTGATTCCTCTAGTGACCAAACCAAGAAAAACAGCGACAACTAAAGTTAATGGAAACAGTAAATACTATTTCTGCTTCTATTTTATCATAGAATAAGGAAAAATTATATGACAGATAAAATCTCAATTAAAATAGAAAATTTGGAAGTAAATCTTCCTCAAACACACATTATAGTAGAGAAAGATGAATATATTGACTTAAAAAACAAGGCTTCACAGGGGCAATATATGAGCTTATCAGAGGTTTTAGAGATGGTTTCAGTCTCTCGACCTTGGTTACTTGAAAATGTTCTCTATCGGTCTGATATTCGCTCAAAAATTGATATTGATAAAAACAAGGATGGTTTTGTAAAGTATCCTCAGAATCAAGGTGGAAAATACATCTTCCTTGCTTCTAAAACAAGAGCATTTTTTGAACAGCATTTTTCAGAGTTATTAAAAGAAACATGATATAATAGCCAAGACGAATGTCTTGGTTATCTTTTTAAAAAGAAAGGATAATCATATGGCAATTTCATATAGACAAAGAGGTAAAAAGAAAACTTGGGATTATAGAATATTTGATAAAAATAAAAAGGTAGTTGCTTCAGCTTCAGGATTTCAAACGAAAAAAGAAGCAATATTGGAAGCAAGTAAAATTGAATTAGAGTTGTTAAACGGTAATGTAATTGATTCAAATATATCTCTCTATCAATTGTGGCAGAAATGGTATAATCTGCAAATAGTTCCTTTAAGTAAAAGTCAGGGGACAATTGCACATCATAAGCATAGAGGTAAACTTATTTTAGATTATTTCAAAGATAAATCGGCTACTAACATCAATTTTAGTGAGTATCAAGAATTTATCAACGAATACGCAAAAAGAGTTGGAAAAGATACAGTTCGGCGTTTAAATGCGGAAGTTAGAAAAGTCATTCAATTTGCGAAAAAAGATAAGTTATCAATCATTGATTTTACAGACGGTGTTGTTATTACAGGGCAAGCAAGTCGAAAGATAAAAAAAGAAAAAGCTATTACAAGTTCAGAAGATTATCATAAATTATTGAAAGAGGTAAAACATAATATTGAACTGAAGTTTAATATTATTGACTATCTTCTCTTTACTCAACTAAAAACTGGCTTGCGTTTCGGTGAGGTGCTAGGCTTGACATGGGATTGTGTTTTGAATGAAACTCAAGAAGTCAAAACATACAGGCGCTATGACCCTCGAAAGAAAGAATGGCGACCACCAAAAACAGAAACATCAATCAGAACTATTCCAATTGATGCAGAAACATTGAAAATTTTGAATAAACTAAAAGAAATTCAAACTAGAGATATTGAACAAACAAATATTAAAAATAAAGAAAATCATATTTTTTTCGATTTGTATACTATTGTTCCTTCAAATCACGAAGTGAATAAACGTTTAAGAGAGCATCTCAAAAAGTTAAAACTCAATCCTATGGATTTATCAGCTACAGGCATTAGGCACACGTACGCAAGCGTTATGTTAGGCTATGGAATTGATATTTGGGTTATAGCTTCAAACATGGGACACAAAGATATTACACAAATAACTCAAACATACGGTCACTTAATCAAGGAAAAAGAAGAATCCGAAAACAAACGTGTTAGAGAGTTATTAAGTCAATAATTTTTTCTAAAAAAGTTGACCAAAAAGTGACCAAATTCAAAAAAGACCTTGATTTCTCAAGGTCTAATACTATTATATCAACCCACTACAGTTGACAGAGAGCCTGAAAACATTGATAATTCAAGGGGTTACTTTGTATTGCTATAGCTCATCTGCAATTTTGTTGATCTTTCTCAGGCGATGATTGACACCACTTTTGGTGAGTGGATTTGTCAAACTGTCTGCCAATTTTTGAATAGAATAGTCTGGATGCTGAATACGCAGACGGGCAACTTCCTGCAAATCTGCTGGCAGATTATCCAAGCCAATTCTATCTTTGATTTTACTGATATTATTAATAGTTTTCATACTCGCTGAAACCGTACGAGCAATATTTGCCGTCTCTGCATTATTGGCCCGATTGAGATCATTTCGAGTTTCTCGGAGAATCTTGACACCTTCAAAAGTATCACGTGCCTGCATAGCTCCTACTAAAATCAGGAAATCCATAATATCTTCTGCTCGCTGGAGATAGGTCACTGCACCTTTTTTTCGTTCGATAACCTTAGCATCTAACAAAAACTGCTGCAAGAGCGAAGCAATCCCTTGGGCATGATCTAGATAAACTGAACTAATTTCCAGCTGATACTTGCCTGACTCGGGATCCCGAATACTCCCATTTGCTAAAAATGCACCACAGAGATAGGCACGACCTGCTTCTTCATCTCCTAAAATATCTGGATCAATTCCCGTCTCCAGACCAAAGAAAGAATCAGCCAAACGCAAATCCGCTAAAAGTTCTTGGACTTGTTCATCTGTAAACACAGTATAGACCCGATTTTTACGAAGATTGCTTCTCTGATGATGACGAATCTCCGACTTAATACCATAAAAGTGTAAGAACGATTCATAGAGATGGCGGGCAAGCTTGGCACTCTCTGTAACAACGGATAAGGTCAAGCCAGAACTAGACAAACCTACGCTTCCAGACATCTTAATAATGGCTGATAACTCATAGCGACTCAGGTGGTGTTGACCTAGGATTTCTTCTTTTACTGCTACTGTGAAACTCATTTTCTCACCTGTATGATGCGCATTAATTCATCCACGATTAAATCCCCATCATGGAAGGCACCACCATTTTCCAAACGTAGGAAGTTGGATGAAATGACACGGGGAACTTGTTGATACAAACCATCGAAATCATGCTCAACCTGAACTAGATACTCATCAAAACGGTTGGTGTCCATATAGTCTCTTGGAACCTTTTCAATATTAACAAGTACTGTATCAATAAAGGGACGACCAAGATGACGATGCAAGACTTCCACATGATCACTATCTGTAAAATGCTCAGTCTCACCACGTTGGGTCATGATATTGCAAACATAAGCCACCTCTGCTTTGGTTTCAAGAAGTGCTTGTCCAATCTCTTCAATAACAATATTAGGCAAAATCGAAGTAAAGAGTGAACCTGGGCCCAAGACAATCATATCACTCTCAAGAATGGTATTCACCACTCGACGGCTAGCCTGCGGTTTCTCATCATCAAGCGTATTAGTGACGTAAACATGATCAATCATGCCTGGATGATCAGCAATGTGACTCTCGCCAGCTACCTCTGTCCCATCTTTAAAGACAGCATGGAGTGTCAAAGGATGGTCACTTGATGGGAAAATCTTCCCTGTCGTATGGAAAAACTTACTCAGTAATTGCATGGCATTATAGGTCGAACCCTGCATTTCAGATAATCCAGCTATGATAATGTTTCCTAATGGATGACCAGCAAAGGCACCTGCATCCTCTGAAAAACGATATTGAAAGACTTTCTCATAGAATTTTGGCATATCCGACATGGCAACGAGGACATTACGCAAATCACCTGGTGGTGTTAACTGTTGAATGTTTTTACGAAGTTCACCTGAAGAACCTCCATCATCAGCAACAGTTACAATCGCTGCGATCTCGACATCCTTTTCCCTTAAACTTTTTAAGATAACGGGGATTCCAGTTCCCCCACCAATCACCGTAATTTTGGGTTTTCTCATGAACGGTTTACCGTTTCCTTTCTTCGATCTTTATCACGATGACTTTCATTTACTGGCCAATTTTTAGACAAATCATTTGCTAAACGCTTGGCAAAAGCCACACTTCGGTGTTGACCACCAGTACAACCAATCGCAATAGTTAAGACTGATTTGCCTTCTTTTTTATAGCCTGGTAGGATTGGTTCAACCAAGGCTGATAAATGGCGGTAAAAGTCTTCGGATTCCTCATGTTTCATGACATAGTCGTAAACAGCTTGGTCCTCACCTGTCTGATTGCGAAGTTCTGGTAGATAGTAGGGATTTGGGAGGAAACGGACATCAAAAACTAAGTCGGCATCAATGGGAATGCCGTATTTAAAGCCAAAAGACATGACCTCAATACGGAAGGACTGCGTTTGTTCTTGGTCCGAAAATTGCTCTGCAATAGTCTTGCGAAGTTCACGGGGGGTTAATTCTGTTGTGTCTACTACATTTTGGCTCATATTTTTCAGTGGAGCCAAGAGTTCGCGTTCCAACTTAATCCCATCTAAAATACGACCATCTGCTGCCAGAGGATGACTTCTTCTAGTCTCCTTGTAGCGTGCCACCAATTCCTTATCAGCTGCATCCAAAAAGAGGATTTTAAAGTCCAAATCATCTTGATTTTCCAATTCATCTAAGACAGCCTGAATCTCTGAGAAGAAAGAACGACTACGCATATCAACCACTAGGGCCAACTTATGATCATCATCCTTGGTCTCAACCAACTGCAAGAACTTTGGCAAGAGGGCAGGTGGCATATTATCAATGGTAAAATATCCTAAATCCTCAAAGGATTGAATGGCTACAGTTTTTCCTGCACCACTCATTCCTGTCACAATCACCAGGTGAAGTTGTTTCTTTGTCATCATTGTCTCCTTATATCAAAAGAAGTTTGGAAGAACCAAACTTCAACTCGCTTATCCAATCTCTGCGATGACTTCAATTTCGACTTTTACATCGCGAGGAAGACGAGCTACTTCTACAGCTGAACGAGCTGGAAATTCCTTATTAAAGGCTGTTTGGTAAACCTCGTTGAAGGGTACAAAATCGTTCATATCGCTTAAGAAGCAAGTTGTTTTCACCACATGGTCAAAATCAGTTCCTGCTTCTGCCAAAATTGCTCCAATGTTTTTCAAGACTTGTTCTGTCTGTTCTTGAATCGTTTCTCCTACGATTTCTCCAGTTTCAGGAGATAGGGGCACTTGACCGCTAGCAAACAAAAGGTTACCAACGATTTTCCCTTGAACGTAAGGTCCGATTGCCTTTGGAGCTTTATCTGTATGAATTGTTTTTGCCATATGTATTCCTCACAATTTTTCTAAAATAGCATCCCAAGCTTGGTCCATTCCTGCTTTTGTCACGGATGAAAAGAGGATAAAATCATCGCTTGGATCAAAGTTTAATTTCTTTTTAATAGCTGATTCGTGCTTGTTCCATTTCCCACGTGGAATCTTGTCTGCCTTGGTCGCCACAATGATGACAGGAATCTCATAATACTTAAGAAATTCGTACATCTGTACATCATCTGCTGACGGATCATGACGAAGGTCAACTAAACTAACCACTGCACGCAGATTTTCCCGAGTGGTTAAGTACTCCTCAATCATGCGCCCCCACTTTTCACGTTCCTTTTTGGAAACGCGAGCATAACCGTAACCAGGCACGTCCACAAAGCGCATCTTATCATCAATATTAAAGAAATTAAGCAATTGTGTTTTTCCTGGTTTTCCAGAGGTGCGAGCTAGATTTTTTCGATTGAGCATGGTATTGATAAAACTAGATTTACCAACATTTGAGCGACCTGCAAGAGCAATCTCTGGAAGTTCATCCTGCGGATAGTGGGACTTGTTGGCTGCACTCAGCAAAATCTCAGCATTGTGTGTATTGATTTCCATAGTCACCTCTAGGCTGTCTCTAGGATTGGTTTAGCCGTTCCGTCAACTGCTTCTTTTGTGATACGAACTGTTTTCACATTTTCTTGACTTGGAACCTCAAACATAACGTCTAGCATGGTTTCTTCAATAATTGAGCGAAGACCACGCGCACCAGTTTTGCGTTCGATGGCTTTGTTTGCAATTTCCTGGAGAGCTTCGTCGTCAAATTCAAGTTCTACATCATCATAAGAAAGCAAGGTCTGGTATTGTTTGACCAAGGCATTTCTTGGCTCCTTCAAGATGCGAACCAAATCATCCACAGTCAACTGCTCCAAGGCTGCAAATACCGGCAAGCGACCAATCAACTCAGGAATAATACCGAATTTTTGAATATCTTCTGCAATGATTTCTTGCATGTAAGAGCTGTTTTCGTCAATAGCCTTGTTGTTTTGTCCGAAACCAATAACTTTTTCTCCCAAACGCTGTTTGACAATCTCTTCGATGCCATCGAAGGCACCACCCACGATAAAGAGGATATTCTTAGTGTCCACTTGAATCATTTCTTGTTGTGGATGTTTGCGGCCGCCTTGAGGTGGTACGCTAGCTACAGTTCCCTCGATAATCTTGAGGAGGGCTTGTTGCACACCTTCACCAGAAACATCACGTGTAATAGAAACATTTTCGCTCTTCTTGGCAATCTTGTCGATTTCGTCTACGTAGATAATTCCACGCTCTGCACGTTCGATATTAAAGTCAGCTGCCTGCAAGAGTTTGAGGAGGATATTTTCCACGTCCTCACCGACATAACCAGCCTCAGTAAGAGCTGTTGCATCAGCAATGGCAAAAGGTACATTCAAACTTCTAGCAAGAGTTTGAGCAAGGAAAGTCTTCCCTGAACCAGTTGGGCCAATCATCAAAATGTTTGACTTTTGCAAATCCACATCTTCTGACTCTTCACGAGTGTCATGGAAATTGATGCGTTTGTAGTGGTTATATACAGCCACTGCCAAGGCACGTTTGGCACGATCTTGACCGATCACATAGTGGTTCAAGATGTTTAGGAGTTCGATTGGTTTTGGTACTTCAGACAAGTCTGCTAGGACTTCCTCTGCCAACTCCTCACGAATAATTTCCTGGGCCAACTCCACACATTCATTACAGATAAAGGCGTTGTTCCCAGCGATTATTTTTTTAACTTCTTCTTGGCTTTTGCCACAAAATGAGCAATAAACCATCATATCATTTTTCCTATTTGTAGGCATGATTCCCTTCCGTTCTAAATGATTTTTCTATCTAAAATAAGGTCATATAAAAAGCATGAATGCTATTCACCAAGTTTGTAAAAGCATTAAGCCAAAGCAGAGTAGCAAGTCCAAAGCGCTTTTTACGAAAAGCGTGTGTTCCAGCTACAAGACAGACAGCACACAAAAGAGCTGTAAAAAATCCAAAAATACTGCGCTCCATTAGACTTCCTTTCTCTTTCTATATTCGATGGTAAAATCATAGGCATTTTTCTCATCCTTGGTATAAGATTTACTTGCAACAGTCTCAAAAACAGTCAAGTCAAAATCTTCTGGGAAATAGGTATCCCCTTCAACTTGAGCATGGATTTGTGTCACAATAATCTCATCAAGATAAGGTTCAAAAAGCTGAAAAATCTGCTTGCCACCGATGATGTAGAGATTTTTATCCTGATGATGATACCAGTCTAAAACATCCTCAACATTTTGAAAGACCAGAGCACCTTCAATTGACTCTTCGGGATTGCGCGTCAAAATCAAGGTTTCACGTCCTGGAAGTAAACGTCGTCCCATCCCATCAAAGGTGACACGCCCCATCAAGATGGCATGATTCAAGGTTGTATCTTTAAAATGTTTTAACTCTGCTGGCAAATGCCATGGCAAGCGATTCTCTTTTCCGATTACACCCTTTTCATCTTGAGCCCAAATGGCTACGATTTTCTTTGTCATGCTTTCATCCTTTTCATTGATAGTTCTATTTTATCAAAAATCTTGAAAAAAGACTGTTTTGGAACGCCCTTCGAAATAGAAAAAATCCGTAGAGAATTTCTACGGATTTTTGATAAAATAGAGTATCTTACAAACCAGGTGCTTGTCCTAATTCTGCCGCAAGCATCCAGACTGTTTTTTCAAGATCTGCCTTAGCACCAACGAAGATATCGTTTGTTACATCATCACCTTCTTCATCTGTTACATCCAAAGCTTTTTGGAAAAGAGTGATAAGGTAACGATAAATAGCTAGAACACGCTCCAAGCTTTCTTCAACGTTACGGAATTCTCCTTCTTCTTCTTCGATTTCACTGTGTTGAAGGAATTCTGTCAAAGTAGAGTAAGGTTTGCCACCAAGAGTGATCAAGCGTTCGCTGATTTCATCAAGGTAACCATCTAGGCTATCCATGTATTCATCCATCTTAGGATGCCATACTTGGAAACCACGACCACGCATGTACCAGTGTACTTGGTGAAGGGCAATGTGAGCCACATACAAGTCTGCTACTGCTTGGTTAAGCACTTCCTTTGTTTTTGCTAGCGCTTCAGGCGCTGATTTAGATAATGTTGTTACGTCTTTTAATGCATCTTTTTTCAATTCTACCATTTTTCTCACCTCATAATATTATTTTTGCAACCATATTTATTGATTACTACCTCAGTATACTACACCTAGTAGACAAAAGCAAGAAAATTAACCCATATTAAAAAAGTTGTAATTGACTGATAATTTAAGAAAATGAGTGGCTATTTATCCTAGCTATTTTCTCTGTTTTTACTAGAGAATTGACTTCGGTAAAGGTCATAATAGAAACCTTTTGCAGCTAGGAGACTTTCATGATTTCCTTGTTCGATTATCTGCCCATCTTTCAGCACCAAAATTTTGTCAGCTTCCTGAATAGTCGAAAGTCGATGGGCAATGACAAAGCTGGTTCTTCCCTCCATCAAACGCTTCATAGCCTTTTGAATCAAGAGCTCCAAGCGGGTATCGACTGATGATGTCGCTTCATCAAGAATTAGAATTTTTGGATCCGCCAAGAGAGCACGCGCGATAGTTAACAACTGTTTTTGCCCAAGAGAAATATTGCTTGACTCTTGGTTCATTTCCATGTTATAGCCACCAGGAAGGGTGCGGATAAAGTGGTCAACATTGGCCGCCTTAGCAGCTTCAACGATTTCCTCGTCAGTTGCCTCAAGATTTCCAAAGCGAAGATTTTCCTTGATACTGCCTTCATAGAGCCAGGCATCCTGTAGGACCATCCCAAACTGTCGACGATAGTCCTGACGAGATAAGTCTCGAATATCTTGTCCATCGACTAAAATAGCACCTGCTGTCACATCATAAAAACGCATGAGAAGGTTAATCAAGGTTGTTTTCCCTGCTCCAGTAGGTCCTACGATGGCCACCATCTCTCCAGGTTCAACATCTAGGTTGAAATTGCGAATCAATGGTTTGTTTTCCACATATTGGAAATCGACATTTTTGAAACTAACTTGGCCTGTCAATGGTGCCAAGTCTTTTACTTCAGCAGTTTGGACTTCTTCCTGTTCATCTAGAACTTCGAAGACACGATCAAGCGAAGACTTAGCACTTTGCATTTGTCCTGCTAATTGAGTAATATTTTGGATTGGCTGGCTGACTTGCCACACATACTGAACGAAGGCCTGCATATTACCAATCGTCAAGCGACCTGCAATAACCTGCAAACCACCTAAGACAGCAACAATCAGGTAGGTTAAATCAGATACGATGTGAAGGGCAGGCATCATCAAACCTGAAATAAAGCTCGCCTTAAATCCGACTTGTTGCAATTCATCCGTAATCTTTTCAAATCTCTCTTGAGAGTTTTCTTCGCGTCCGAAAAGTTTTAGAACATTGAAACCTGTCAAGTTTTCCTGTACAAATCCATTCATACGTCCCAATATAGCTGCCTGCTGTTTAAAGTACGGCTGCGAACGATTCAGAATCGTTTTAGCACCAAAATAAGTAATCGGAATCGACAAGATAACAATGATAGCCAATTGAAGATTTAGATAGAGGACCATTCCCATAACAAAAATAATGGTAAAGACTGCATTAACAATCTGTAAGAAGGATTGTTGGAGTGCATTAGATACGGTCTCTACATCGCTAGTAAAACGACCTAGCAAATCTCCAAACTGGTGCTTATCAAAGTAAGACACAGGGATGCGGTTGATTTTTTCGCTCATTTCATTTCGCAAATCCTGTATCATAGACTGCACCGCATTGGTCATGAAATAGTTTGAGTAGTAAGAACCCAACTCATAAAAAAGGCCACGCAAGAGATAGATCATCAAAATCACTGCGATATAGCTAGTATTAATACCTGCTCCTGCAACACCATTTGCCATGGCAAGGAGGTTGCTGGTTAACTCAGTGATAGCAAGCCCCAATACGAAAGGCTCGATAACACTCATAATGACGCTGACTATTTTCAATAAGACTGCAAAGAAAACAGAGAAACGGTAGGCTTTTAAATAGCTCCATAGACGGGCTAGACTAGATTGTTGTTTCATCCTTTACCTCCTATTCTTCTGTCAGAGACGCATTTTTTAGCTGCGACTCAGCAATTTCTCGATAGATGTCATTGGTTTCCATCAATTCTTCATGACGTCCACGACCAACGATTTCGCCTTTATCAAGGACGATAATCTGGTCCGCATCCATAATGGTTCCAACACGTTGCGCAACAATCAATACCGTAGCATCTTGAGTCACTTCCTTGAGACGACGACGCAAGATTGCATCTGTACGGTAATCCAAGGCTGAGAAGGAATCATCAAAGATATAGATATCTGGACCCTTGATGACTGCGCGGGCAATCGACAAGCGTTGCTTTTGACCACCTGATAGATTGCTTCCCCCTTCAGCCAGATGAGTTGCAAAACCTTCTTCTCGACTTTCGATAAAGTCCTTGGCTTGGGCTACATCAGCTGCTTGGTGCAAGTCCTCATGACTGGCGTCCTCTTTTCCGTAACGGAGATTATCTGCGATAGTCCCTGTAAAGAGCAAGGCTTTTTGTGGAATAAATCCAATTTTCTGGCGGAGTGATTTGAGACGGTAATCCCGGACATCAACACCATCGACCTTAATTTTCCCCAGTGTAACATCATAAAAACGAGGAATTAACTGAACCAGAGTAGACTTACCTGACCCAGTCGAACCGATAAAAGCAATGGTTTCTCCCGGTTTAGCAGTAAAGGAAATGTTATGCAACACAGGGCTTTCTGTTTCCCCAGGATAGGCAAAGGTTACATTATCAAATTCTAAGTAACCATGTGTTTCTGTTTCTTGAATTCCGTCCTCATTTGGATCAATGGAAATAGGCATATCCATGATTTCCTTCAAACGTTCACTAGATACAGCCGTTCTAGGGTACATGGTAAAGAGGTTTGACAGGAAGAGGAAGGACAAGAGAGCGTGGAAACTATACTCGATGAAGGCTACCAAATCCCCAATCTGCAAACTTCCCTGTTTGAGAGGATCCAAAGCAAACCAAACGATAGCTACAATCATAGCGATAATGATTTGTACAAACAGTGGCTCCGTCAAACCAGTCAATTTGAACAAACGATTCGAATTCTCCGCATAGATTGCATTTTTCTCTTCGAAACGTTTTTCTTGGAAATCTTCACGAGCAAAGGCACGAATCACTCGTAGCCCCATCAAATTTTCACGGACATACTGGTTAATCTTATCCAAAGTTTTCTGTTGTTTTTCAGATAAGGGACGCGTTTTCACTGCCACATAAAGGACTACTACGGCTAGGAAAGGAACGGAAAAAGCGACAATCCAGGCTAGTGAAGGACTTGTCAAGAAAATCATGAGAATACTCGACAACATCATCATGGGAGTGATAACACCCAACTTAAGCGTTTGTTCCGCAAACTGCATAAGGACAAAGGCATCACTGGTAATACGAGTGACTAGTGAAGACACACCAATTTGTTCATATTCGTGATGAGAATACTCTTGTAATTTAGCATAAACATCATTTCGCATGTCCTTAACCATATTGGTGGTCAGTTTACTAGCAGCATAGGATAGAACAACTCGCCCAAATGTTCCCAAGACGATAATAACCAACATTACGATAGCCCAAAAATAGAGCTTTTCTTCATTACCTTGATTAATCCCCTGGTCAATCATACGAGCAAGAACAGTCGGTAGACCAAGATTGACAATAACAAAGAAAATAGCTCCGAAGAAGTCTAAAACTAGCCACTTGGGATAACGTTTGAGATAAGACCAAATATAAAGCATAATTCTCCTTTCTTTTTCTTCTAAAATGCAGAAAAGAGCGTGCTTTCGCACGCCATTTTACTAAAAAGAAGACAGGCAGTCCAAACCTCTAGAGGGGGAACTGTCTGTCTCAGATATTTGAGGCTTATTTTACAAAGTCAAGCAATGCCAAGAAGCTTTCTGGGTCAAGTGATGCACCACCAACAAGAGCTCCGTCAACGTCTGGACAAGCCATGTATTCAGCAACGTTTTCAGGTTTAACTGAACCACCGTATTGAACACGTACTTTATCAGCAACTTCTTGACCGAAGTCAGCAGCTACAACGTCACGAACAACTTTACACATTTTTTGTGCGTCGTCTTGTGAAGCTGATTTACCAGTACCGATAGCCCAGATTGGCTCATAAGCGATAACTGATGAAGCTACTTGTTCTGCAGTCAATCCTGCAAGAGCAGCTGAAACTTGAGCACCTACGAATTCAGCAGCTTTTCCTGCTTCGTAAGTTTCAAGAGACTCACCACAACAGATGATTGGAAGCATACCGTTAGCAAAGATTGCTTTTGCTTTTTTGTTGATATCTTCATCTGTTTCGTGGAAGTAGTCACGGCGTTCTGAGTGACCGATCACAACATAGTCAGTACCGATTTCTTTCAAAACTTGTGGGCTAGTTTCACCTGTGAAAGCACCTGCATTTTCAAAGTAGCAGTTTTGAGCAGCAACTTTAAGGTTTGAACCTTTAGCAGCAGCAAGAACAGTTGTCAAATCAAGAGCTGGAGCTGCGATACCTGCTTCAACAAGGTCTGCTGAAGGAAGTTTTGATGCTACAGCTTCAACGAATGCTTTTGCTTCTTCTGGGTTTTTGTTCATTTTCCAGTTCCCAGCGATAAATGGTTTACGTGACATTTCACATACCTCTTTTTTCATTTTATTTTCTACTTATTTTATCATATTTAAAGATAGCTTGCAAATCTTACTCTGTAACTAGAAGTCTTCTTTTCAAATACTTTCCAGTTGCCGTTTTTATCTAGAAGCTGGCTTTCTCCTGGTTAATTTGACCACTGCTTCTGTCCTAGCTGTGTGCGGAAACATATCAACCGACTGGATATAATGCAGATCATAGACCTCTACCAGACGGACTAAATCACGCGCCAAGGTAGACACATTGCAGGAAACATAAACCATCTTTTCAGGTGCGTATTTGACAATGGTATCCAAGAGCTTGTCATCTAAACCAGTACGTGGCGGGTCCACAATCAAAGCATCGGCACGATAGCCTTCCTTGTACCAACGAGGGATGATTTCTTCTGCAGTTCCAGCCTCATAGTGAGTATTGGTATAACCCATGCGCTTGGCATTTTCTTTGGCATCCTCAATAGCTTCTGGAATAATATCCATCCCTCTCAGACTTTTAACTTTTTTGGCAAAGGCAAAACCAATGGTTCCAACACCACAATAGGCATCAATCAGATGGTCATTCTCAGTTACGTCCAAGGCCTTAACGGCTTCACTATAGAGAATTTCAGTCTGTTCAGGATTGAGTTGGTAAAAAGCTCTTGGTGAAAGAGAAAATTCATAGTCTAATACACCCTCACGAATACTATCCTGTCCCCAAATAATCTCTGTCTTGTCCCCATAAATCTCACTGGTTTTTGCAGTATTGGTATTGATTGCGACAGTCACTACTTCAGGATAATCCTTGACTAGGTCTTTCACAAATTGAGTCAGATTTAATTGACGATTGGTCACAATGATAATCTGAACTTGCCCAGTTTTCCGTGATCGGCGAACCATGATGGTCCGAACTCCAAGAATTTTCCGTTCATCTGTAATCGGAATTTGATGGTAAGTCAAGAGTTCAGCAATGCGATTGGCAATAGATTGCGTTTCCTTGTCTTGAACAAGACAGTCCTTTAACTCGACCAAATAATGGGAATTCTGAGCATACAAACCTGCCTTGACTTGACCTTTAAACTTTCGTGTTTGAAATTGTAGTTTGGCCCGATAATATTTTGGTTTCTGCATGCCAATGGTTGGTCTGATTTCAAAGCTTTCGTAGCCTGCAGGTGCAAATTTCTTCAGAGCTTGATGGAGAAGATCTGTCTTGAATTCTAACTGCTTGTCATAATGAAGGTGCATGATCTGACAGCCACCACACTCATTATAAATAGTACAGTCTGGAACTACTCGAAACTTAGATTTTTTATTGACCTCAAGCAGTTTAGCCTCAACGTAGTTACGCTTAACCGAAGTCACCTGACAATAGATATCTTCTCCCTTGAGGGCTCCTGGAACAAAAACGAGGGTTTTCTGAAAAAAACCAATTCCTTCCCCGTTAATCCCCATGCGCTTAATTTTTAATGGAATTTTTTGTTTGACTTTTAGATTCATAAGTCTATTATACCACGTAGTTTCTCAATGGTTAAGAATATGTTACAATAAAACCATGAATACAAAGATATCTTTTTCCTCATTGGATTTTCCTGAGCAATTACGAACTTATATAGAGGGGGCAACACTTTCTGAGAGCTCTTCTCATTCAGGAGCAAGAGTTCTCTATCTTGACTCAGGTTACTACTTGAAAATAGATCGAAAGGGAAGTTTAGAGCGAGAAGCTAGCATTGCGAGTTGGTTTGAACAAGAGGGAATAGGAACTCCAGTTATCGACTATGTATCTGCGGATAAAGACTACCTCCTGACTAAAGAGGCTATTGGTCATGATGCTCTCGCTTTTTTAGACCAGCCAGAAAAAATCTGCCGAACAATGGCAGAGGCTCTTAAAAAGCTTCACAGCTTTTGTCCGCAAAATTTTCCATCAGAAAATCATTTAAAAGCCTATAAAGAAAGAGCCTTTAAAAACTATGAAAAAGGGGAGTTCTATGCCAAGGCGCTCCTACCCCAATTCCAGATTAACAGTCGCGAAGAGGCCTTCCAACTCATCCAAGAACAAGGACACCTTTTAGAAACAGATGCCTTTATTCATGGGGATGCCTGTCTACCAAACTTTATTCTAAAAGATGCTAGCCACTTCTCTTGCTTTATTGATCTTGGTTTGGCTGATTTTAGTGACCGGCATATCGATCTTTTTTGGACAGTTTGGTCCCTCAATTACAACTTAAAAGATCCCAAATATGCTGAACTATTTCTCGACTATTACGGGAGGGAACTGGTTGATAGCAACAAACTTCGACTCGTTGCTGCCTTCGAAGCGTTTGGATAAAAGGAAAAACATGAAAATCACAAAACTTGAAAAGAAAAAAATACTCTATCTGCTCGAACTTGATAAGGACCAAACCTGCTACATTACAGAGGATACCATTGTTCGCTTTATGCTAACAAAAGGAAAGGATATTTCAGTTGACGAACTAAGTGAGATTAAATCCTTTGCACAATTTTCCTACGGAAAGAATCTAGCCCTCTACCACTTATCCTTCAAGGCTCGTACTGAAAAGGAAGTCCGAGATTATCTGATCAAACATGAAATTGATGAGAAAATCATTCCCCAAGTCATTCAGTCTCTAAAGGATGACAACTGGATCAACGACCGTCAGTATGCCTATGCTATTATCAGCTCCAATCAACTATCTGGCGACAAGGGAAGCTATATGTTGATACAGAAAATCTCTCAAAAAGGCGTTGCTAAATCCATTATCAAAGAAGTCTTACAAGAATTTGACATGATGGAAGTCGCAGAGCGTACAGCCGAAAAACTACTGAAAAAATACCAGGGTAAGTTACCTGCACGTGCTCTACAAGATAAGATTATCCAAAACCTCACTAACAAAGGTTTTTCCTACTCGGAGGCCAAAGTAGCCTTTGACCAACTGGATAGCCAGGTCGAAGAAGAAACCGTTCAGGAGCTGATTTTTAAAGAGTTGGATAAGCAATACCCAAAATACTCACGAAAGTATGAAGGTTACGAACTCAAGCATCGCTTGACACAAGTTTTAGCACGAAAAGGCTACGATTTTTCGGATATAGCCAGCGCTCTCAGAGAATATCTATAATTTTTTCATGAAAAACTAAGAACTTTAAACAAAAATGTGATACAATAGTAAACGATAAACTTATAAATTGTAGAAAGTTGGTTAGTTATGAAACTTCCAAAAGAAGGCGACTTTATTACAATTCAAAGTTATAAGCATGATGGGAGTCTTCACCGCACTTGGCGAGACACCATGGTACTAAAAACAACAGAGAACGCTATTATCGGCGTCAACGACCATACACTCGTTACCGAGAGTGATGGTCGTCGTTGGGTGACTCGAGAACCGGCTATTGTTTACTTTCACAAGAAATATTGGTTTAATATTATCGCTATGATTCGTGAAAATGGTATCTCCTACTATTGCAATATGGCTAGTCCTTACTATCTGGATGAAGAAGCTTTAAAATACATTGACTATGATTTGGATGTTAAAGTTTTTACAGATGGTGAGAAACGCCTCTTGGACGTTGAGGAGTATGAACGACACAAGCGAAAAATGAAGTATTCTTCTGATCTAGACTATATTCTGAAAGAGCATGTCAAGATTCTTGTTGATTGGATCAACAATGAACGAGGCCCCTTCTCAGAAGCCTATGTCAACATTTGGTACAAACGCTACGTAGAACTAAAGAATCGGTAAAGTTGTCAGAGGTCAGGATTAAAATCCTGACCTCGTTTTTTGATTTTCAACGAGCCTTTGAGTGGCGACTAATTGAGCTGTTTATCAGCATTCTAAATTCCAAAAAACTCCTTTGATCAAAACTTCATTTTTCATCCACAAGTTTTAAGAGGCACTGATTTATTAAAGGATTGAGATTCTAGGACTAGGAATTCATAGATTAGTCCATCAATTTCTGGCTATCACTTTTCCCTAGTAAAAAACCTGCCTTGAGGCAGGTTTTCGTCTAAATATCTAATTTTGTAACAGTGAACTTGATATGCGAATAGTCTTTTTCGATATCCTTATCTACCATAAAGGCTGTTGCATCCTTCTTGACCTGTACTAAGTCAATATTTTGAGCTTGAGCGGCATAGACACAACCACAATAACATTGACGGTAAATGTCATACTCTTCACACATTTCTACAGAGCGTTTATAACCTTGATTTTTCTTAAAGTCACTCGGAAGATAATGAGTAGTATAAATTTTTTGCACATCAATCCCGATACTATTGATGGTTTGCGAATTTTTGTGAGGACTGATGGTTAGGGCTGAGCCAAAGTAGTCAAAGCCTAAGTCCATAGCCACTTGCGCTGTCTTGTCCAAACGATAGGCAAAACAAACCTTGCAGCGATCGCCTCCTTCAGGTTCTTCTTCCAAACCTCTGACTAGTTGACGATATTCGTTGGGTTCATAGGGTGCTTCTAGGTATTGGACCTTATTCCCAGTTCGTTCATTGAAATCACTAACAAACTTTTTTGTCACATAGGCACGCTTGTGATACTCAGCTTTAGGATGGATATTTGAATTAGCAAAATAAATAGTCACATCCGCATACTTGGTCAAGTACTCTAGAGTGTAGGTGCTACAAGGAGCACAACAGACGTGCATGAGAATGGTTGGTCTTTCTTCATTTTTTTCCCAAACTTGAACCATCTTTTGCATGACACGGTCATAGTTGATCTTTTGATTGGGATTCATCTTACTTAGAATTTCTTCTACATCGATCATACTCTTCTCCTTTTCCTCTTGCTATTGTACCACAGGATGACCCTTTGGGCAAATAGGTTTTCGTGCTTTACTCAGTTTTTAAGTCCTTATCTAATAGCTCGCCCATCCTTGTCAGACTGATTATTAGGATAGGACAGGTTAAAAGCAAGATAAGACCTAGAACTAAAAAGACAGCTACAAGACCCCAACGATCGATCAACCAACCTGTCAGTGGAAATATGACAATCATGGAAAGACTAAAGAGCATGGAATTGATACTAAGCATAGTTGCTCTTACACTGGAAGGTAAATAACCTTGTAAGTCATTAAAATAGATCGGCTGATAAACTGCATAAAGTGTATCAGTTAAAAGATATACAAGAAGAAAAGCAAAGGGGGTTCCTGAAAACACCAACAACAAGGCCAAGCCCGTTAATTCCACAAGAGTTGGAAAAACTCGATTGCTATTCCATTTTTTACCAATTTGACTAGCTATATAAACCGCTATAAGATTTAAGCCACTACCAATCAGCATGACAAGCGATACCTGCCATCCTGCCAAGTCACTTATTTTCTGCTGATAGTAAAAGTAAAACATGCACATGAGTGTTCCGACTAGCTGATAAGTCATCATCCAGTAAAAGAGTACTGGTTTTTCATGCCATTCTTTTCGTACTTGCAGGACAATCGTTTTAAAGGTTAAGACTTCATTTTTTTCTCTCTTAGCCATTGGTTCTTTCATAAAATAAATCAAAATGATAGAAAGAAATGATAATCCAATGGCGATCAGATAGGTCCAAGCCAATGCTCCGTGAATAAAGAAGCCTGCCACAACTGTACCTAGGGTTCGGGTGACTTCTGCCACACCAGACAAAAAGCTAGAAATCTGAAGATAACGGTCCTTTTGACCTGCTTCAACTACTGAATCATATAAGAAAGCGGTGCTGGTCCCCGAATCAAAATTGTAGGACCAAGCGTTGACCATCATAGCAAAAGCATAAATCCAAAAATTCCCCTGACCAAACAAAATCAAGATAGAGGATACAATACTGGCCAAGCGAGCCAAATAGAGATTGGTCTTGTAGCTAAATCGATCGGCCAACATACCAGATGGGATTTCACACAAGAGACTTGTCCCATGAAAGATACTCTCTAATAGACCGATTTGAAGCAAGGAAAGACCATTCTGAATGAAAAATAAAATCCAAAAACTGGTAATCCCAAAATAAGAAGTGAATTCCAGACCTGCTAGGAGTGGAATATTGCGTTTGTAAGTTCTTTTAAACATCGTTTTCTCTCTTTCAATATATAATATGAGTTTTTCTAAAAGACTTACTTAGATTTGCCTACATTTTCTCCACCTCTTTCATTTAAAGTAATACTCAATGAAAATCAAAGAGCAAACTAGGAAGCTAGCCACAGGCTGCTCAAAACACTGTTTTGAGGTTGTGGATAGAACTGACGAAGTCAGTAACATATATACGGCAAGGTAAAGCTGACGTAGTTTGAATTTGATTTTCGAAGAGTATAAAAACGCCAGACGGCGTTTTTATGGCTATTATGGTTTGATACGGTGCAACATACGTGGGAATGGAATAGCTTCACGGATGTGTTTTGTACCTGCTGCGAAAGTGACCATACGCTCGATACCAATACCGAATCCTCCGTGTGGTATTGTGCCATATTTACGAAGGTCAAGGTAAAATTCATATTCTGTACGGTCCATACCAAGTTCATCCATCTTAGCTACAAGGGCATCGTAGTCTTCCTCACGCATAGAACCACCGATGATTTCTCCATATCCTTCTGGTGCAAGCAAGTCTGCACAAAGCACGCGCTCTGGATTTTCAGGAACTGGTTTCATGTAGAAGGCCTTGATAGCTGCTGGGTAGTTCATGACAAAGGTTGGTACACCAAAGTGGTTTGAAATCCATGTTTCATGTGGTGAACCAAAGTCATCGCCATGCTCAAGATGCTCGTAGTCAGCATCTTCATCGTTTTCATGCTCTTGCAAGAGGTCAATGGCTTGATCGTAAGTGATGCGTTTGAATGGCTCTGCAATGTAGCGTTTCAAAAGCTCAGTATCACGTTCCAATGTTTCCAATGCTTGTGGAGCACGGTCAAGAACACCTTGAAGAAGAGCTTTGACATAAGCTTCTTGCAAGTCAAGTGACTCATCATGTGTCAAGTATGAATACTCAGCATCCATCATCCAGAACTCAGTCAAGTGACGGCGAGTCTTAGATTTCTCTGCACGGAATACTGGACCAAAGTCGAAGACACGACCAAGGGCCATAGCACCAGCTTCAAGATAAAGCTGACCAGATTGACTCAAGTAGGCTGGTGTTCCGAAGTAGTCAGTTTCAAACAGTTCAGTTGAATCTTCTGCCGCATTTCCTGAAAGGATTGGGCTATCAAACTTCATGAAGCCATTTTTATCAAAAAACTCATAAGTCGCATAGATGATAGCATTACGGATTTGCATAACGGCAACTTGTTTGCGTGAACGTAACCACAAGTGACGGTTGTCCATCAAGAAGTCTGTTCCGTGCTCTTTTGGAGTGATTGGGTAATCTTGAGATTCACCGATGACTTCAATGTCTGTAATATCCAACTCATAACCAAATTTTGAGCGCTCGTCTTCTTTAACAATCCCTGTCACGAAAACAGATGTTTCTTGACTTAGACGTTTGATGGTGTCAAATTTTTCAAGACCTACTTCTTCTCCAAATTTTTCGATAAAGTTTGGTTTAAAAGCTACACCTTGGAAAAAGGCTGTTCCATCACGCAATTGCAAGAAAGCAATTTTCCCTTTTCCTGATTTGTTGGCAACCCAAGCACCGATAGTGACTTCTTGACCAACGTAATCTTTTACTTCGATAATTGTTACACGTTTTGTCATGTTTTATCTTCCTTTTTTTGTTTAACTTGTCCGAAGACATTATTACCCACTATTGTACCACAAATAATGTCTGATAGCTAGATTCTATCAGATAAAAATCTCAGGTTTTATCCAAAAAAATCTCCGTCAAGACGACGAAGATCTTATTTTTATTTTTCCATAAATTGGTGCAAGCGACGAATAGCTTCTTTGAGTGTATCTAAGTCTGTTGCATAGCTGAGACGGACATTCTCTGGCGCACCAAAGCCTGCTCCCGTAATCAATGCCAGACCAACTTCTTCAAGAATAGCCGTTGTAAATGCTGTTACATCTGTATAGCCTTTCATCTCCATAGCTTTTTTAACATTTGGGAAGAGGTAGAAAGCTCCTTGAGGTTTGACTACTTCAAAGCCAGGGACTTGACACAAGAGTGGATAGATGGTGTTTAAACGTTCCTCAAAAGCCTGACGCATGGTTTCTACGGAATCTTGTGGACCAGTTAATGCCTCGATTGTTGCGTATTGTGAAACAGCGGTCAGGTTAGAAGTTGTTTGACCAGTCAATTTGCTCATGGCAGCAATAATTTCTGGATCACCTACTGCATAACCTACCCGCCAACCAGTCATAGCGTATGCCTTAGACACTCCATTGATGACAATGGTTTGTTTGCGAATAGCTTCTGAAAGACTAGAGATTGGAATAAATTCGTTACCGTTATAGACCAAACGTCCATAAATATCATCTGCTAGAATTAGAATATCATGCTCAACTGCCCAGTTTCCAATGGCTAATAATTCCTCACGAGAATAAATCATCCCAGTCGGATTAGAGGGTGAGTTTAGTACCAAGACTTTGGTCTTATCTGTGCGAGCTGCTTCTAATTGCTCTACAGTTACTTTAAAGTGATTGTCTTCCTTGGCTTGGACAAATACTGGAACACCTTCTGCCATCTTAACCTGATCCCCATAGCTAACCCAGTAAGGGGTTGGAATAATGACCTCATCACCAGGGTTGATCACAGCCATAAAGAAAGTATAAAGAGAGAACTTAGCTCCAGTCGCAAAAGTGACTTCATTAGACTCTACAGAATAACCATAATAGCGTTCAAAATAGGTATTGACCGCTGCTTTTAACTCAGGCAAACCTGAAGCTACCGTATAGAAGGAAGCACGCCCATCTCGAATGGCTGCAACTGCAGCGTCTTGAATATTTTCAGGAGTATGAAAATCGGGCTGACCTAAAGTTAAGAAAAGAACATCCTTTCCTTCCGCTTTTAACTTCTTGGCTTTTGCATCGCTAGCCAAAGTCACACTTTCTTCCATTTCTAAGACACGTTTAGATAATTTCATAGTTTCTCCTTTTCGATTAGGGCACCAGATTCAAAATCAACCAGATAGTAGTCTCCACCAGACTTGATTTCCCAGACGGGCTTATCAGCGTAACGTCCAAAGGTAATCTTGTCGATTTCAGTTGCTCCTTTTTCTCTAACAACTGCTTCTGCTTTTTCTTGTGAAGTACCACTTTCTAGTTGATACACATAGATTTTTTGACTATTTTTCTCAATTAAAACAGCTATTGGATTTTGATTTTTATCTTGGCCGAGAACACTATAGTAGCTCTCTAAACCATTAAAAAAGTCAATCTGACTAACCGTTTCCAGCTCAGCATACTGCTTGGCCAGTCTCTCCCCTTCTGTCTTTGCAGTTCGATAAGGCTTCATACCAAGCCACACCAAATAAAGAAAGGAAGAGGTCACAACTAGAGCCAGCATGGTTAAGCCAATACTGTACTGAAATAATAGGGAATTTTTTTCTTTTTTCTGTCTCATTTTCACTCGTCTATTTTACCATCTATCCTTCTTTATTACAAGTGAATAGAGGGATTGTTCTTGGATTTTTATAGGACTTGATTGGCTAGCTGGAGAAGGTCCAAACTAGCCATACATGGACTATCCCTTAGCTCTCCATGAATAGAATTTTGCCTTGGGGTTATTCTTTGAACAAACTTTTTTTATTTTCTGAGCAAATTCCTTGAAAATCATTTTGTTTTGTTGTAACATTATTTGTAACAACAGAGAAGACTCTGATTAAAATCTAAAGGAGACTCCCTATGTCTAAAAAAGTATTATTTATCGTTGGTTCACTTCGTGAAGGCTCTTTCAACCACCAAATGGCGCTAGAAGCTGAAAAAGCACTTGCTGAAACTGTTGAAGTCAGCTACCTTGATTACTCAGCTATTCCACTATTTAGTCAAGATCTTGAAGTTCCAACTCTTCCAGCTGTAACAGCAGCTCGTGAAGCAGTTCTTGCTGCTGATGCTATCTGGATCTTCTCTCCAGTCTACAACTTCTCCATTCCTGGTACAGTGAAAAACTTGCTTGACTGGCTTTCACGCGCCATTGACTTGTCTGATACTCGCGGAGCATCTGCTCTACAAGATAAGATTGTTACTGTATCTTCTGTAGCTAACGCTGGACACGATCAACTCTTTGCGATTTACAAAGACCTTCTACCATTTATCCGTACACAAGTTGTTGGTGATTTTACCGCAGCTCGTGTCAATGATTCTGCTTGGGCAGATGGTCAATTAGTTCTTGAAGATAGTGTTACAGCATCACTAAGAAAACAAGCTGAAGACTTACTCCAAGCTATTCAATAATTAGAAAAAGATAGTAGAACATCTCGTTTCTACTATCTTTTTAATTATTCAACAAATTCTCCAATCATACTATGTTTTAATGGTAAACTACACATCACTAGAAGGAAGATGAAGCTGGATTGAACCCAGAAGAGGGCCAAGTCAAAAATTCCATGTACAGCAACCACTGTTAAAAATGAAAGATAAAGTCCAAGGATAGGTCTTTTACTTGGTACTTGACTCATATCAATCAACATACGGATTGGATCTGAAGAAGCAATTCCTAATAATACAGTACCTACTACACCGTAACTCAATATCGTATCGATATAGATACTATGCGCATGTTCATGATAAGGGGCAAAAATGCGAGGATAAGAATGCATGTAAGTTAGAGGTCCCTCCCCCCAGAAGGGATTTTGTTTAAACAAAGCCATCCCAGCATTCCAGATCGACACTCGTTCTTCCATCGACGAATCCAAGGTCCCCATCCGAACACCCAAATCACTTGAGAATAAAAATGCTAAACCAACTCCAAAAACTCCAATACTGAGCCAGAAAGCTCTCCAGTTTTTAATGGTTGTAAAGAGATAAATGATGGCTCCAAAGATGATGGCTGGAAAAGCAGTCCGATTCTGCGTAAAGTTCAAACCGAACAAATTAGCAAAGATGGCAATCATGGAAAAGACTCTTAACCATCTCAATCTAGTCGTACTAATTAAGTAAAATCCAATCATGATACAGAAGCAACAGATAATTCCATAATAATTAGGATTAAAGAAAGCTACTTCAGCACGATTCTGATGCCAAACCTGCATCTTAGGTGATAAGAAAGTATAATCAAATTTCTTTACAATTTGAAAATGCTCTAAGGCTGCAAAAACTGATGCTAGCACACTAAGCGACATTATCGATTGCAATACTAATCTGAAAAACTTCGGGGTTAAATGGGATTGGTAATAATAAAAGAAAATTGCAAATAGGAGCATCCCTATGGTAGCAACCATTCCCATCACATTTTGCGCTAAAAGAGAGATAATACCACTATAGCCAATAAATAAAAGTAAGATAAAATGGTGGGATATTCGTTTTAATATCTCCTTCATCTCTCCTGTAAATATTAGACCTATTAAGTAGGCAAGAAAAATAATGACGAAAAGATAAAAAGGTAGAAAAATACTGAGAATAACCCCTAGCAAGATTAACTCTTGCTTTGAGAAACTTTTTAACTTTTCAATGATACCTATTGATTTCACAACAGATCCTTTCCTTCTGAATACTAAATTCAGATAAATAAGCTATTAAAACATTTTACCACTTTTCAAAGGATTTGAAAACCACTTTGCCCATACCATAGATACTAAAACTCGGTAAAATTTTATATCATAAGAAGATTATCCTAAATAACTCTCGCCCTTTTTTGAAAATATGGTACAATAACATTAATTGCTAGAGAAAGGTCTTACCATGAAATCTTACCAAGAAGTTTATAAAATCTTAGCTACTGAAAAAGACTATGTAAGTGGAGAAAAAATCGCTGAAAAATTAAACCTATCCCGAACATCGGTATGGAAGGCTATCCAGCGTCTCCAACAAGAAGGTCTTGAGATTGACAGCATCAAAAACCGTGGCTATAAACTTCTTCACGGTGACCTAATCTTGCCCCAAGAGATTGAAGAGCAAAGCCCCGTCACTGTCCGATTTAAATCCAAGACCAAATCAACGCAAACCGATGCCAAAGAAGCTCTGGAGGCTGGTGCTAAAGGAGACACTCTCTATCTCTCAACTAGCCAAACTTCTGGACGTGGACGTTTTCAACGTCCCTACTTTTCTCCTTCTCAAGGAGGGATTTATATGTCCCTTCATCTCAAACCCAACCTTCCTTATCAAGATCTCCCTTCCTATACCCTCTTAACTGCTGGAGCTATCTACAAGGCTATCAAGAACCTTAGTCTGATTGATGTGGATATCAAGTGGGTTAATGACATTTATCTGAATCAGAAAAAAATTGCTGGTATCCTGACCGAAGCAATTACTTCTGTTGAAACTGGACTGGTAACAGATGTTATCATTGGGGTCGGGATCAACTTTTCTATTACTGATTTTCCAAAAAACCTACAAACAAAAGCTGGAAGCTTATTCCAGCAAAAAGCCCCTATCACTCGGAATGAACTCATCGCTGAGATTTGGAAATGCTTTTATGAAACAGAAGTCGATGAACTCCTCTATCTCTATAAAAAGCGCTCAATCGTTTTAGGAAAAGAGATTTCTTTCAAGAAGGATCAAGAAATATTCACAGGAAAAGCCTGTGACATCTCTGACCAAGGACAACTGCTGATAGAATTAGCCAACGGTAAAAAGATTTGGCTTAATAGTGGCGAAGTTTCGCTAACTAAATGGTAATTCTACTAGATCAAAAAATCGACCTTTATTATTGAAGGTCGATTTTTTGATCTGTTATTTTTTCAAACGTTCAACGTCACGCGCGATAACGAGTTCTTCATCCGTTGGAATAACAAGTACACGAATTTTTGCTGCTTCTGTTGAGATATCTCCAGTCACACCAAAGACATTTTTCTCTAGATCTACATCACAACCAAACCAAGAAATACCAGTGATAACTTTTTCACGTACACCAGCTGCATTTTCACCAACTCCTGCAGTGAAGATAATAGCATCCGCTCCGTTTAGGACAGCCAAGTATTGGCCGATGTGTTTTTGGATACGGTCAACGTACATTTCAAGAGCCAAGGTTGCATCAGGATCACCTGCTTCCATTGCCGCTTGAACATCACGCATATCACTAGATTTACCTGAAACACCCATCAACCCTGACTCACGATTGAGGATACGACTGATATCCTCTGGCTTGTTAAAGTCCTCTGTATATTGCATTAAATAAGGAATGATGGCAGGGTCAATATCTCCTGTACGAGTTCCCATCATAACACCACCAAGTGGAGTGAATCCCATGGATGTATCAACAGATTGGCCACCCTTAACAGCTGTAATAGAAGCACCGTTACCGATGTGACAGGTAATCAATTTCAACTCTTCAAGTGGACGTCCCAAGAGTTTTGCTGCTTCTTGAGCAACGTACTGATGGCTTGTACCGTGAGCTCCGTACTTACGAACCTTGTTTTCTGTATAGTACTTAGTTGGCAATGGATAACGGTAGGCTTTTTCTGGCATTGTTGTATGGAATGATGTGTCAAAGACTGCTACACTTGTGATCTCTGGCAACAATTCTTTGAAGGCACGAATTCCAGCAGCGTTTGCAGGGTTATGCAATGGAGCAAGAAGTCCTAGTTCTTCGATTTTTTCTAGAACATCCCCTTCAACAACTGTAGACTCTTTGAAGTATTCTCCACCTGCAACAACACGGTGTCCAACACCAGTAATTTCATCATAAGCTTTGATAATATCAAAACGGATCAAGTCATCAAGCAAGATTTTTACAGCCAAAGTGTGGTTTTCAATGTCAAGAACTTGCTGTTCTGAACGACCATCGAACTTAACTGTGGAAACTGAATCATTCAATCCAATTCGCTCAATCAAACCTTTTGCAAGTACCTTTTCTTCTGGCATTTGGTACAGTTGCCATTTTAAGCTAGAGCTCCCAGCGTTAATTGCAATGGTTTTTGTCATAATTTATTCCCCTTTTTAAGCGTTTTCAACTATTATATCAAAATTTATACTAGATTTCATGTTCTTGACACCAATTTTGAAAATTTTCCTTAAATTCCATCAAAATTTCAGGGTCCCGAAGACTGGCAAGTGGATAAACAAATGGCTCGATATCCTGCGCTAGCTTCTTTTGTAGAACAAAAATGGTCTTGGACTGGGCTCCTTGAGCAAAGAGATCCTCTGGTAAAGTTACCATAGCCACTAGCTGAGCCTGATCAGTCAGCCAGGATTTCAAGAGGTCACTCTGAGGACTCGTCAAGAGATTGCTAGGAGCAAGGAAAATCGCGACCCCTCCCGTCTTAAGATACTTGAGAGATTGCTCCATCATCAAATGGTGAGCATAAGTGTGTTCATCCTTAGCTGCCACTTGGTAACGTGAGGCTATTTGATTATCTGGATAGTAGCCAATCGGTAGGTCACTCACAATGACATCACTTTCTTTGAGGACCTGCGGCCGCACAGCATCACCCTGTACAAAGGCTGCTTGAAGATCCATGACTTCTGCCATACTCGCCGCCAAATCAATCAAGAGGTCGTCTATCTCAATCCCCAGGTAGTCTACTTTTTTGTTCATAGATGTCAAGAAATTAGCACCCAGAATTCCCATCCCAGAACCCAATTCTAACAGACTAAAGGCTTCAGTTGGCCAAAGCTGCTCGATGATAAAAATCATCAAGTGACCAATCGCGTCTGGTGTAAACTGGTGATTAGCCTGAAGAGGTTCTGTTTGCGAAGCTTTCATCAATAGAAATTGGTAGGTCCGTAGCCACTCCTCTTTTCGAAGTGCCAAGCGTTTTAGGGCCTGATTATTTTTTTTGACTTGCTCCAAATTGGTTTGGCCATCTAGGTAAATTCCATTTTGTTCAATCAAGGCATCGTAAAAATTTGTCGCCAAATCGTTTTGAATGATTTGGACGTTTTCTAGTAAATAAGTATATGCTTGTTCAATTTTTTCAAAATCCATAACTCTATCTTATCAAAAATAGTGTCCTTTTTCCAGATTTTCATAATTTTGAAAATGAAAAAAGAAAATCTACCTTCTCAGTAGACTTTCTCTGTTTCATGATTATTTCCAAGCACCGCTGCCATCTACATAGTAGCCGTCTGGTGTGTATGTATTGCGAAGCATTTTACCAGATGAAGCCAGATAGTACCACTTACCATTGTCCTTGACCCAGCCTGTTGCCATTGCACCTGAATCTTTTAGGTAATACCATTCACCCTGATCCTTCACCCAGCCTGTCGCCATTGAACCTGACTTGTTTAGGTAATACCAAGTGCCACCATCTTTAAGCCAGCCTGTTGCCATTGAACCTGAGTCTTTTAGGTAATACCAAGACCCATTATCATATAACCAATCAGCTGAAATCATGGCTCCTGATGACTTAAAGGCATACCAACTGTCACCTTGATAGAGCCATGTTTGATTAAACATAACTCCTTTGTCATTCATAAAGTACCAAGTTCCCTTGTCCTTAACCCAATCGTTCTGCACTAATTGACCTTGTTTTTGATAGTACCAGTTTTGGTTTGATTGTAGCCAGCTTTCTGCTTTCACAATCGGATAAAGTTCTTGGAAAGATCCCCCACCCTTGTAGTAATGACTGATAGATTCTGGTTTTGTAAGTTTTAACTCACCATTGTCATAGTCTGCCCAAGCAAAGACTTTTTGACCATTGACAGTCTCTGGTAGGGTGGCAGTGTAAGTCTTGGTTTGATAATCCCATTTAGCATCGAGGTAAGTGTATTGATCATTTGATTCTTCAATACGGTAGTAGCCTCTCTTTCCACCTTCATGATGTACATCGTCAACCACTTTCGTTGACCAGGTCTTTACTTCATTTCCGCTCTTGGCTTCTACCTTGATATCTCCTCTATAGCCATATGGAACATAGAAATTCAGATAACGCCCTTCTACGCCAATCATAGACTTGTCCTTTTCTTGACCTAGGAAATTGACAGTCTGATCTTGACCATTGAGACTAACCGTCCACTCGATTTTCTCTGTTTTTGGCAAATCCAATACTTTAATATCCACTTCATGGCCATTATTAAATCGGAGAATGTTGCCATCTTGATACTGAACTCCACATT
Source organism: Streptococcus infantis (assembly GCF_047463615.1). Lineage (GTDB taxonomy): Bacteria > Bacillota > Bacilli > Lactobacillales > Streptococcaceae > Streptococcus > Streptococcus infantis_X. The sequence continues at coordinate 87,387 of NZ_JASHDO010000004.1, forward strand.
TAACAACCCATTCTTCTTTCAGCTCGAAGGCCTGACCTGAATGAGGGAAAGCTAGTAAGGCTAAACCAGCTAGAGACAAACCAAATAGTGTGATTTTTTTCATAGGATTTCCTCCTGTTTTTTATCTATGTTAATTATATCACTATGTTGTATTTTTTACAAAAGATATCTAAATTTATATAGGAAAAACCTCTGAGATGACTCTCAAAGGTTTAATCATGACTATTTACTATTTTCAACCGCTGCTGTTACAAAAGCAGTGTAGAGTTCTTCTGGGCGGTTTGGACGGCTTGATAGCTCTGGGTGGTACTGACAAGCCACAAAGAATTTATTTTCTGGAATTTCCACAATTTCTACCAAGCGGTTGTCTGGTGAAACGCCTGAAAAGACAAAACCTGCTCCTTCAAACTGTTCACGGAAGGCATTGTTAAATTCATAACGGTGACGGTGACGGCGTTGCACCACCTCTTTGTTATGATAAGCTGCCGCTGCCTTAGAACCACGTTTTAACTTAGAAGGATAAAGTCCCAAACGAAGGGTACCACCCATGTCCTCAACATCAATCTGATCACGCATGATATCGATGATAGGGTATTTTGTATCAGGATCAAGCTCTGCTGAATTAGCTCCTTCAAGACCTAAGACATTACGGGCAAACTCGATACAGGTCAACTGCATACCCAAGCAGACTCCAAGCATTGGTACATCATTTTCACGCGCATAGCGAATCGCTTGAATCTTACCCTCAGTACCACGTTGACCAAAACCACCTGGAACGATGATTCCATCAGCATCAGCTAGGAGTTCTGCTACATTGTCAGCTGTCACGTCATTAGCATTGACCCAATCAATCTTGACTTCTGCATCATTGGCATAACCAGAGTGTTTCAAGGCCTCTACGACAGAAATGTAGGCATCTTGCAACTCGACATACTTACCAACAAGAGCAATTTTGACTTGTTTTTTGAGATTCATGACCTTGTCAACCATAGCTGACCACTCTGTCATATCTGCTGCCGGTGCATCTATTTTCAAATGGTCACAGACGATTTGATCCATGCCTTGTGCTTGCAGATTAAGTGGGATTTGGTAAAGATGATCCACATCCAAGGACTCAATAACTGCTTCTGGCGCCACATCACAGAACTGGGCTAGTTTATTTTTAATCCCTTGTCCTGCTGGTTTTTCAGTACGAATGACCAACATATTTGGCTGGATTCCCAGACCACGCAATTCTTTGACAGAGTGTTGAGTTGGTTTGGTTTTCATTTCACCAGCTGCCTTGAGGTAAGGAAGCAAGGTTGTATGGATATACATGACATTTTCTGCTCCGACATCAGACTTCATCTGACGAAGCGCCTCTAAGAATGGAAGGGACTCAATATCGCCGACTGTTCCACCAACCTCTGTAATAATGACATCAGAGTCAGTCGTTAGAGCGGCACGCTTAATTTTTTCTTTCAAGGCATCTGTGATATGAGGAATGACTTGGACAGTTGCCCCAAGGTATTCTCCACGACGTTCCTTGCGAAGAACTTCACTGTAGATTTTACCAGTTGTCACGTTTGAGAATTTGTTAAGATTGATATCGATAAAACGTTCATAGTGACCCAAGTCCAAATCTGTCTCAGCCCCATCATCAGTAACAAAGACTTCCCCGTGCTGGTAAGGACTCATGGTTCCTGGGTCGATATTGATATAAGGGTCAAATTTTTGAATGGTCACCTTCAAACCACGATTTTTCAACAGTCGTCCTAGACTCGCTGCAACGATCCCTTTTCCAATAGACGACACCACACCACCAGTGACAAAAATATATTTCGTAGACATAGATTCCTCTTTCTAAAATGCACAAGGCCTTGTTCACTAACAGGGGATTGAGAAAACAAGACCTTCATCAATAACTACAACCCAAGAAGAAAAGTTTCCTGGAAAAACAAAAATAGCTCCCTAATAACTAGGGAGCTCCGACCTCTAAAAGAGGTGCCCGAACAATATCTTACCTCAAAATGAACCATTTGTCAAATAGAACAAATCGTTGACTTGGCGCATTCCAGCTTACAAAACTAATTCAGACTAATACAAAAAAGCTGGACTAGGAAATCGAGACTTGATAGACCGATTCCAGCTCCAACTCCTTTTTATTTTTATTCTTCCTCTTCTTCAGAGTCTTCGTCGTCTTCTTCATTAAGATCGACTTCTTCATCTAGATCATCTGGTGCGATTTCGTTGATTTCAGCATCGTAGGCTTCAACTTCATTCTTCTCGTCATCTGGATTTTCATCGTCATAAGAAAGGGCTGGGTCTTCTTCGTAAGCGTCCTCATCTTCAGGATCATCTGCACCATAATCAATGGCATCTGAATCTCCGTCCATGAAGGCATTAACACGTTTTTTCTTAGCTTTAGGTGCTACTTCTTCATCGTCACTTTCTTCAAGAGCAATGATTTCCTCATCGATTTCATCGACTCCATACCATGAACGAAGGCCCCATTTATTATCTCCAAGAGAGATAAAGCTTCCGTCAAAGTTCAACTCTGTATAAAACAAAGGCAAAGCTTCACGAATGTCACTGTTTGAAGTACCAAGATAATTTTGGATTTCATTCACTAAATCACTAAAATGCATTTCGTGATCACGACCACGAAGTTCTAAGATGGCACGAGCCACCTCAATCATAGATAGTTCACTTTTTTCTTGCCCAGCAAATACTTCTAATTCCAAAGCGTTTCTCCTCAATTATTACTACTATTGCCAGAGTGGATAAACTCTGATCTCATTTTATCATGTACTCTTTATTGTACGATAATTTTGCCTAATAGTCAAAGGTTTAGAAGAAATAAATGTGAAATATTTCAGCTAATTGAAAGACCTGAGAGATACACTCACAGGTCTTTTGATTTATTTATGACTCAAAGATGCAGCTCCAATGTCAACCACAAACTGCAAGAGGATTCCTACCTAGATAAAGGATCATTTGTTGCGCCAGATTAAGTAAAAGGCCCCTTTCAGGTCCTGCCAGTAGTTCCGTTTCATAATGTCTCACTTCCATTCTATCATTCCCCTAGAATAGTGGAAAAGCCTCTCTCTGTCAATCATTTATCACAAAGAAAAAAGGCTGGGAAAACCAGCCATTTTCACACTATTCTGCTAAGAGTACTTCCTTAATTGTTTGTTTTTGGAGTTTTTTGTTGGATAGATAAAAGAGACTTTCATAAACCACAGCAAAAATGATCAAAGTCCAAAAGCACACATTCCAGTCAAAGTTGTGCTCAATCTTTTCAGGTACCGTGTCTTTGATCACACCAATCAAAATTTCCATGATGCCATATTGATAAGCTGTCCCAAGAACAAATCCTAAATAAGCCCAAAAACGATAGGGAGCGAGAATATGACTTTGGCATTCACGATCGGTGTAGCCAAAAGCCTTCATAAGAGCCAAGGTTTCGCGACTTTCTGAGACCACAATCCCCAATGACAAAAAGAGGATCGAGAAAGAAAGGATCAAGCCAATCATGATCATCATGGTTTGGATGATATCATCTGTGTAATCCCTGAGGCCAAAGGACAATTGAACCATGGCCGCAAAACACATAGAGCCAAAGACTACAAAAAACAGTATAGATTTTCTCCCCCAAATCAGTGATGAGGACAGCTCTTTTAGGAAGGCCTTCTCTTTCTTAGGAGCCCTCTTTCTCCTTTGGGCCTTGATTGGTGTTGGAGATTTTTTCAATAAGCGAAGTGCCGGCGTTTGTAGTTGTCTTCTAGCATAACCAATCGCGAGAAGCATAAAGAAGCTCGTTGGCAGTATCACCAAGGCAAGCAGGAGCTGCCAATGAAAATGAATGGTGATTTCTGGTAAGATCCCCTTCTCATTACGAAAGTCATAAAAATGTCCCATCATAAGAAAAGAAGCGAAATAGCCAAGAAGAGCCCCAACTCCAAAACTGAGTCCAAAAGCCCAAAATCGTTTAGCCAACTGGCCATTGCTGTAGCCCAAAGCCTTTAAAATTCCTAATTGTTCCTTGTGGTCGTCAACAAATTGTTTGATATAAAAACACATGAGAAGGACCGACGTCAAGGACAAGACAACCCCACTGACCATGGCCACCATCCAGGAAAGCGAAACCTGGGCATCATAGTAGGTCTGAATCATGGGATTGGTTTTCGAAATCTCTAATTGCTCGATGTCCAAGTAAAAATTTAAGAAGAGATTGGCCACAAAGACCGCACAAGCCCCAATGATACTGACGACAACTAATTTTCGAATATCTTTTACTGAAAACATGGCTTACCATCCAATCTCATAAGCATTCTGAGGCTGATCATTGGTCACAACTTGGGTAATCTTGCCACTATTGACGCGAATGATGGTTCTAGACATATCTGCAATATTTTGGTTGTGTGTCACCATGATTAGGGTAAAGCCTAGCTTTTCCTTCAACTTCCAGATATAGTCGAGAATCTTGCGCCCTGTTTCTTCATCCAGGGCCCCCGTCGGCTCATCTAAGAAAAGAATCTCTGGCTTTTTGGCCAAGGCACGAGCAATGGAGACTCTCTGCTGTTCTCCGCCAGACAATTCACTCGGATACTTGTCCAGCTTATCACCAAGCCCCAAATCCTCGATAATCTGCAAAAAATCATGATTGTCTGCCAGGTCAGCTCCCATCTTAACATTCTGTCTGACTGTCAGATTAGGCAATAAATAATACTGCTGGAAAATAAAGGCAATCTTCTCACGTCTAAAGGCCGTCAATTGAGCATCCGTGAGTTGCGATAAATCCTGGCCTTGAATGAGAATATGTCCCTCGTCTACCTTTTCTAAACCTGACAGAACGTTTAAGAGAGTTGATTTGCCCGATCCAGAAGGGCCTAGGATAACCACATCATCCTGGTCTTGAATCTGCAAATCAATCCCTTTTAAAACCTTGGTTTGGCCGTAACTTTTGTGAACATTTTCTAGTTGAATCATTTTTTTCCTACCATTTCTTTGATGAGCGATTGACAAACCTCTGTCAGTAATCCAATTACTTCTTCCATGCTGAATTGATAAATACCAGAAGCAACCATAGAGGCCATCCCGTGTGAGTAGATAAATAGATGCTGGTACAATCGACTAGCCTCCTCTACAGTCAAAGGATAGTCTGCGACAATCGAATCCAGAACCAATTGGTAACTATGATCCTTCATGGGAAGAAAATCTTGAAAGCGACGAATGGGATCTTTACTAGGATTTTGGAAAAGCAATTGAAAGAGTTGAGGCTCTTTTGAGGCGAACAGGATATAAGCAACCCCGACAGATCGAAAAGGCTTCTCATCTTCTAAAGCCTTTCGTATATACTCCACCACTACCATTTCCGCAGCAACAATAACCTCTGCTTGTAACTCAGCCATATTTGCAAATTGCCCAAAAATGACTCTTGGTGTGGCGCCCAGTTTCTCTGCTAATGCTCTAGCCGTCAAACTAGACATTCCCTCTTCTCTAACCAATTGTAAAGCTGTCCCAATCATAGTCTCTTTACTAAATTTAACCTTTGGTGGCATAACACTCCTTTAACGCAACATTTGTTGCGCAACACTTGTTACCTAAAAGAATACCATAATAAAAAAGACTTGTCAAGAAAAATCTGTAAAGCATAAAAAAACCAGCTCACTGATACAAGTGAAATCTGATCCCTAAGATTCGAACGGCGCTTGAAAACTTTACCCAGCAGGACCTCACACTGGCCATAGCCATAGATATCCGGTAGGTCAAAGGTGTTGATGCCAATCGACAAGGCCACCTCCACCTCATTTTCACTCATCTGGCTGATCAGCATCATCCCAAGGACAATGATTAATAAACACTCATTTTCAGCAACATCAATATAGTTCATGTCCTCCTCCTTTTCATTCTTCTTTCATTATAAAGTAAAGAAGACCAGACAGCAATGAATTCGCAAAGCAAAAAGGTCTGAGACAAAAGTCTAACCTTAAATATAAAAAGCGAACAAAACGAGTTATCTGACACTCAGAATACTGTCTTGTTCGCTTTTTTTGTCTAATCTATCGATTTTTAAAATTTATAATAAAGAATTCCTAAAAGCAAAATCTTTTTGTCCCAGACTCCTCTTTTAGTGATAGCTTAAAGCTCGTTTAAAGGTTTTCCAAATACCTAAATCATCCGTTTGAAGGACCAGACTAGCATACATCCGTCCGATAAAGATGGTTGCAGCTACCGCAAAAGCAATCGTAATCATAAGTGAAATCCAAGCTTCCAAACCATTTGCATAGCCATTGATAGCTCTAAAAGGCATAAAGAAGGTCGAAATGAAAGGAATATAAGAACCGATTTTCAAAATCAAATTGTCTCCTGCAGCGCCTAGGGCAGTAACGCCAACAAAACCAGCTATTATCAAAATCATCAATGGCGATAAGGCCTTTCCTGCATCTTCAGGGCGGGAAACCATAGAACCTAAGAAGGCTGCCAAGACTACATACATGAAAAGACTGACTAAGACAAATAACAAGGTATTGATCGAAAAGGCTTCTCCCAAGTGATTCAGAATACCTGAATTAGCCAAGATAGGCATATCCTTAAAGAATAAGATAGCTCCAAGTCCGCCTACAACATAAATCCCAATATGACTTAAAATGACTAGGAGCAAGGCGATCATGCGAGCGTAGAAGTAATGGCTGGCACGAATACTTGAGAAGACCACTTCCATGATTTTAGTCCCTTTCTCACTGGCTACTTCTTGAGCAGTGACACTAGCGTAAGTAATCAAAATCATATAAAGGAAGAAGCCCAGTCCTGCAGCCGCAAAGGTTTGGACCATCTTTTTATTTTCTTTTGACTCATCAATTTTCTCAGTAAATTGGACAGTTTGTTCCAAGCGTTTTGTCTGTTCTTGTGACAGATTTGCTGCTGAACGGTTGAGTTGGGCTTGAAGGTCATTTAACTTGCTCGTTACTGCTAACTTGATGCCACTTTCAAGAGAGGTTTCGCCATGATAGACTGCCTTAAGGACACTATCTTCTTGGTCAATCATCAGATAGCCTTTTATTTTTTCATCCTTGATGGCTTCTTGGGCACTCGCTTCGTCCTTATAGTCAAAGTTAAGACCATTGGTCGATTTAAGTTCTTCTGTAACAAGAGGAACAGAACTAACTACTGCTACCTTACTATTTTGAGCTAAGGAAGAACCTTGGAGAACACCAATTCCTCCAGATAGACCTAAAAAGAGGAAAGGCGAAATCACCATAAAGAAGAAACTCCACGACTTGACATGTCTTAGATAGGTTTCTTTGATTACAACCCACATATTTCTCATACTTCCACCCCTGATTCTAATTTAAAGATTTCATCGATTGTTGGAGCTTGTTGATCAAAGGTCGCGATATATTGACCTTGGGTCAAGATTGGGAAGAGTTCTCTACCTGCACTTTCATCATCTAAAATCAACTTCCAACTACCTTGCTTGGTCAAGCTAACCTGTTTGACATGAGGAAGGCTCTCCAGTTCTTCCTTGCTTCGGTCACTTGAAACAAAAAGTCGTGTTTTGCCGTATTGATTGCGGACTTCTTGAACCGGTCCATACAAGACCACACGCCCATCACGAATCATGAGGATATCATCACAAAGTTCTTCGACATTGGTCATGACATGGTCGGAAAAGATAATGGTCGCGCCACGTTCTTTTTCTTTCAAGATAACCCGCTTAAGAAGTTCGGTATTAACTGGATCCAAGCCACTAAAAGGCTCATCTAGGATAATCAAATCTGGTTCATGAATCAAAGTGATAATCAACTGAATCTTCTGTTGATTTCCTTTTGAGAGACTCTTAATCTTGTCCGTCAGTTTCCCCTTGACTTCCAGTTTTTCCATCCATTGAGGGAGTTTTTCTTTGATTTCCTTAGCGTCCATTCCTTTTAAAGTCGCCAAATAACGAACTTGTTCAAGGACTGTCAATTTAGGCATAAGACTGCGTTCTTCAGGGAGATAACCAATGCGAGCATAGGTCTCCTGACGAATGTCTTGACCATCAAGCTCAATCTCCCCTTGATAGTCTAAAAATTTCAAAATACTGTGAAAAATAGTTGTTTTCCCAGCTCCATTTTTCCCGACTAGTCCCAAAATACGCCCTGGTCGTGCTTGAAAGGCAACACCAAACAAAACTTGCTTAGGCCCAAAACTTTTCTCTAGATTTCTTACTTCGAGCATTATCCACCTCCGAAATTTATTGCACTCATTATACTCCTTTTTGATAGCATTTACAATGATTTATGTACATTTTTAAATCATGACTTTTAAGAAGGGAGTTTACTGGATAGGAACTTTATTGGCTCATCACCAAGCATTTTAATCCTCCAGATTTTAAGTGATAAATTTATTATACTCATTTCTTGATAAATCCGTTGGCTATGTCCTCAAATGTTCATTTTCAGTCCTGAATTGTTACTAGTAATCTTCATTATCCTGCCTAGCTTATCGTGCTATTTTATGGTATATTTTTGATAGACTATAGATTATCATAGGCAAGGAATCTGATATGAAAAAAAGACTTAAACTCGAACCAAACAACAATAACTTAATCATTTGGGAAGCTGAACAGCCAAAAGCCGTTCTTCAGCTTGTACATGGAATGGTAGAGTACGTGGAGCGATATGAAGAATTTGCTCTAGCCATGAATAAAGAAGGCTTTACTGTTATCGGCCATGATCATCTCGGCCATGGTCATACTGCTCAAAATCCAAGTCAACTCGGAGTCTTTCCTGAATCTCCCGAGGAACTCATCGATGATATTGAAAGAGTGACCTCTTTTATTCAAGAAAGCTATCCAGGATTTCCAATCGTCCTTCTAGGGCATTCTATGGGTTCTCTTATGTGTCGCTATTATGTAGCTAAACGAAAACCACCTATCAATGCCTTGATTATCATGGCGACTGGTCAACAACCTCAGTTTCTAACTCGATTTGCTCTCATCCTAACAGAATGCATCCGACTTATAAAAGGGAATAAACACCGTAGTAAACTCTTGACTTATCTATCAACTGATAGCTTTAATCGAACTATTAAAAATCCTAAAACATCTGTCGATTGGCTCTCAAAAAATGAAGAATCCAACCAAGCTTATCTGAAGGATCCATTATGTCAATTCATACCTACTATTCCTATGTACAGATCCATTTTTTACTTCTCTAACCAAGTAGCTAGTAAACAAGTGATTGATGAGATCCCAGCCCAACTTCCTATTCTCGTTATTTCGGGACAAGAAGACCCTCTAGGTGAAAATGGCAAAGGTATAGAGAGATTTGTAAAACTCCTAAAGGCTTCACATTCGAAAGTAAGCCTCCGATTAGTTGAAGAGGCTCGTCACGAAATTCTGAACGAAATCAATCGACATGATACTTACCACTTCTTAGCTGATTGGATGACAAAAAATACCGATGTTTGATCATCTTGTAACAGTATTAAAAAGGAGTTGTTTCCCCGTCAATTTGATTCAATCATCAGGCTAAAGCTTGATGATTTTTTCTACTAAAAAATCCATCCCTCAGGATGGATTTTAGACTTTTAACGCACTTCTGCATTCACTTTTTCTTCAAGTGAAGCTTGGATTTTTTCCATATAGCGTGCGACCTCTTCGTCTGTCAAGCTATCTTCTGGATTTTGGAAAGTCAAGCTATAAGCCATTGACTTCATACCGATACCCAGTTTTTCACCTGAGAATACGTCAAAGAGTTTGATGTCTGTCAAACGTTTCACGCCCGCAGATTTGATAGCATCAACTACATCTTGGTGAGTTACTTCTGCCTTGAGGAGAAGGGCGATATCACGGCTGACTGCTGGGAATTTAGTAATTTCCACAAATGGAGCCACTGGTTGAAGGGCTTCTTCAATAGCTGAAAGGTTAAGCTCAGCTACATAAGTTTCTGGAATATCGTAAGCTTTAGCTGTAACAGGATGTACTTGACCGAGGAAACCAAGGACTTGGTCACCGAGTGAAATCAAGGCTGTACGTCCTGGGTGAAGACTAGCAATTTCAGAGGTTGCTGTATAAGTCACTTCAAGACCCAAACGAGCAAAGAGGGCTTCAAGGATTCCCTTAGCATAGAAGAAATCAACTGGAACTGCTGCAGTTTGGAAGTCTTTTTCAGCGACTAAGCCAGTCAAGGCAAAGGCAAAGCTGTTAATTTCATTTGGCAAGTCTTCTTTTGGATTACCAGTTTGTTCAAAGATTTTTCCAATCTCATAAAGAGCCAAGTTTTTATTCTTACGTGCTACGTTGTAGGCAACTGTATCCAAAATACCTGAAACCATATTTTGACGGAGAACTGAACGGTCCACAGTCATTGGCCACATCAATTCTGTCAAATGACTTGGCTGAATCGTAAATTCAACCGCTTTTTCAGGAGTTGTTAGAGCGTAGGTGATGATTTCTGTCAAGCCTGCTCCTTCTGCAATGGTACGAACTTGACGACGGAGTTTTTGTGTCGCAGTCAATTCACCTGCTGTCCCATCGTCTTTTGGAAGACTAGTTGGCAAGCGATCATAGCCATAGATACGAGCGATTTCTTCAAAGAGGTCCGCTTCTATAGTGATATCCCAACGACGACGAGGGACGCTGACAGTGAAGGCTTCTGCATTTCCAGAAAGACCGAAGCCAAGGCGACGGAAGACATCTTCAACATCAGCAAATGAAAGCTCTGTACCGAGGACACGGTTGACATCAGCAAGAGTTGAAGAAACTTCCACATCAGAAGTGTCAAGCTGGCCTGCTGAAACAATACCTTTACGAACAGTTGCTCCTGCAAGTTCAGCAATCATGCTGGCTGCCGCATCAAGGGCTTCATTGACTGTTGCCACGTTGATGCCTTTTTCAAAGCGAGAAGATGATTCAGAACGAAGGTTGAGACGACCACTAGTCTTACGGATCGATTTACCATTGAAGACAGCAGCTTCAAGGACGACACGACTAGACTTTTCAGAGATTTCTGTTGCTTGACCACCCATGACACCTGCAAGGGCAACTGGTTTATCAGCGACAGTGATGACGAGGTCATTTGTTTCCAACTCACGTTCTTCCCCATCCAAGGTCACTAATTTCTCACCAGCACGCGCTTCACGGACACGGATGTCAGTCCCTTCAAAGGTATCCAAGTCAAAGGCATGCATTGGTTGACCAAAGTAAAGCAAGATATAGTTGGTCACGTCGACGACATTATTAATCGGACGGATGCCTTCGTTCATGAGGAGGTTTTGCAACCATTGCGGACTTGGTGCAATCGTCACATTGTCCAAGATACGGGCAGCATAGTAAGGCGCCTTATCTGTATCAATGCTGACAGAAAGAGCGTCTGCTGCAGCTTGGTCTGTTTCTGTTAAACTGAATTCCTTAAAGTTGACTGCCTTGTCATAGATAGCTGCTACTTCGTGCGCTACCCCACGCATAGAAAGAGCGTCTGCACGGTTAGGCGTGATAGAAAGTTCAATAATATCATCATCCAAGTCTAAATAAGAGAAGACTTCATCCCCAGGAACAGCATCTTGAGGCAAGATTTGGATCCCATCTGCAAATTCCTTAGGTACAACGGAGTCAGAAATCCCTAATTCACCAAGTGAGCAGATCATTCCGAGTGATTCCAAACCACGGATTTTTCCTTTTTTGATTTTGTAGTTGTCAGCGATGCGAGCACCTGGAAGAGCCACCATAACCTTGATGCCTGCACGTACATTTGGTGCACCACAAACGATTTGACGGGCTTCTTCTTCGCCAACGTTAATCTGACAAACATGGAGGTGAGTTTCTGGCACGTCTTCACAAGACAAGACCTCACCGACGACAATTTTTGAGAGACCAGCAGCAGGTGATTCCACACCTTCTACTTCGATCCCTGTGGTTGACATTTTTTCAGCCAACTCTTGTGATGGCACATCAATGTCCACCAATTCTTTTAACCATTTATAAGATACTAACATAATTCTGATTGTAAGATCCCAGTAAAAGAGACCTTTTCAATTCCTTTCTTTTTCTTTGAGGCAGTCCTCACCATTTCTCATTGAGAGAAGATGATTAGTACAGTATAGGACTGTGTTTCAGGTTTCAATCTTATTTAAACTGTTCTGAGAAGCGGACATCGCCTTGGTAGAATCCACGAATATCATTAATTCCGTAACGAAGCATAGCTACACGCTCTTGACCAAGACCAAAGGCAAAACCAGAGTATACAGTTGCATCGATCCCACTCATCTCAAGGACTCGTGGGTGAACCATACCGGCACCCATAATCTCAATCCAACCCGTTTTCTTACATACGTTACAGCCGTCTCCTCCACACTTGAAGCATGAAACGTCAACCTCAACAGATGGCTCAGTGAATGGGAAGTAAGATGGACGCAAACGAATCTGACGTTCCTCACCGAACATTTTTTGCACAATCAACTGAAGCGTTCCTTGAAGGTCAGCCATAGAGATATTTTTCCCAACAACCAAACCTTCGATTTGATGGAACTGGTGACTGTGGGTTGCATCGTCTGTATCACGACGGAATACTCGCCCTGGTGAGATCATTTTCAAAGGACCTTTAGAGAAGTCATGAGCATCCATGGCACGCGCCTGAACTGGAGATGTGTGGGTACGGAGCAAGATTTCTTCTGTGATGTAGAAAGTGTCCTGCATATCACGGGCTGGGTGGTCTTTTGGAAGATTCATACGTTCAAAGTTGTAGTAGTCTTGCTCCACTTCAAATCCATCCACAACTTGGTAACCCATACCGATGAAGATATCTTCGATTTCTTCACTAGTTTGTGTAAGAACATGACGGTGACCAGTCGCAACTGGGCGACCTGGAAGCGTCACATCAATGCTCTCGCTAGCCAGTTGAGCTGCAACTTTCTTTTCTTCCAAAAACTTAGCTGTTTCTTCAAAGGCTGCTGTTAAGACATCACGCGCTTCATTGACGTGTTTCCCGATAATTGGACGCATCTCAGCGGAGACATCTTTCATCCCTTTCAGGATTTCAGTAAGGGAACCTTTTTTCCCAAGGACTGAGACACGCAATTCTTGCATCTCTTTTTCATTTTCAGCAGAAATCTGCTTTAAGCTAGCCAGCGTTTCTTCACGAAGCGCTTTTAATTGTTCTTCAATAGTTGACATAATTCCTCCATCAGTCTCTCGTAGATAAAAAGAAAACCACATGCCAAAAACTCCATACTCGGAGCGTTGACACGCGGTACCATCCGTTTTCATCTGACAAGTCAGACCTTTATTTCTGAATCCATAGGCAAGTGAATTCACCCAGCTTTCATATAGAGAGCTTTCAGTCACGGCTCTCCTCCCTGATATACTTCCCCTGAGATACTAGTCTTGCAGATTCCTATTTAATTACTAAATATTTTATCAAATTTCAAGCATTCTTGCAAGGTATTTTGCGACTAATCAACATAGTCTCCACCTTCAAAGCCATAATACTCTTCCAAACTGAGGCCACTTGCAGCGATTTCTTTGGCTTCTTTACCAACATAGCGAAGGTGCCATTCCTCAGCCATATAACCCGTTTCTTTTTCCTTACCTTTGAGGTAACGAACGACAAAACCATAGTCTGCAGCATGATCTAAAAGCCATTGGGCAGCTTTTTCTTCTGTCACTAAATCTCCATCTGTGCCGATAAGGTCGAAAGCAAGACCAGTTTGGTGTTCACTATATCCAGGTCGTGCAGAATAGCGGTCAGCCTCTGCCTTTCCGTCTTGGTTGACATAGTCCTGATAAAGTTGAGTTTGAGTTTCATAACTTCTGAAACCACTATAGTGGTCACTGATTGGGAAACCTGCTTCCTGCATGGCAGCAATAAGCTTCAACAACTCCGCCTTTGCTGTAGGATTTTCTCCAGGATTATAGTCCTTAGACAAGGGATAATGTTTATTAGCGATAACAATCTCATCGTACTTGCCTTGAACGCTATAGTAATCTCCTTTATTAACTACTTCTGCCTTTTTCTGGCTTGCTTCCTGAGATTTACTACCGACCGTTCCTTCTTGGACGGTTTTTTCTCCAGTTGAAGTCTGAGTTTCTGAAGTTGCCGGCTTTCCTTGTGAACAAGCCGCTAATGTCAAGGCTAATAAGCTTGACAAGACAAGGTATCTTTTTTTCATAGTCTATCCTTTCATTTCAATCATCTGGTCCAAAGTTTCAGATAAGGTTTCAACCAAACCTTCTAATTTGCTTCCCTTAACCTGATATTCTTCAGCGACCATTTCTTCCCAAGGAACCCACCAAACTGGACCACGACCACTAAGACCGTGTCCCTTCATATCACCCTCTCGTCTAGGGAAAATATGCCAGTGAGCGTGAGCATCTCCATTTCCTAACAACTCTACATTCATCTTTTGAGCAGAAAAGGCCTTAGAGACAGCTTCCTGAACTAGGCTCATTTCCTCTAAAAAGCGAAGTTTGACACTTGGATGTAGATGGTGTAATTCTGTGACATGTTCCTTGGCTAGAAAGAGCGTGTAGCCTTCAAAGTACTGGTGATCCCCAATAACAACATAGCCTGTTTCCAGTTCTTTTACAAAGTAGGGATTGTCACCTGACTTAATCAATTCAATTCGATCACAAATCAAGCACATCTTAGTCCACCAAGTCACTCTTGAGATAAGCATCTACCATACGCTCAGTAGCCACTACAGAATCGATATGAGTACGCTCGTAAGAGTGGCTAGACTCAATACCAGCTCCTAGAAGGGCATGCTTGACCTCTGCTCCAGCTGACATGGCTGCAGAAGCATCCGAACCGTAAAATGGATAGATGTCTAATTTAAACGGGATGTCTTGCTCTTTTGCTAGAGCAACCAGATGTTGGCGGAACTCGTAGTGATACGGTCCAGAAGCATCTTTGACACAGATAGAGACTGTGTACTCATCTGTCTGCTGGTCATCTCCCATCGCTCCCATGTCTACTGCAAGATACTCAACAACCTGACTAGGAATGCTTGAGTTAGCACCATGCCCCACTTCTTCAAAGACTGAGAAGGCAAAATGCGTAGTAACAGGAAGCTCAATCCCTTCTTCTTTGTATACTTTGAGGAGATTGAGGAGAATAGCTGCACTGACCTTGTCATCCAAATGACGAGACTTGATAAAGCCTGTCTCAGTCACGATTGTTCGAGGGTCAAAGCTGATAAAATCTCCAACTTCAATCCCGAGTGCGCGTGTTTCCTTATCATTGGTTACTTTTTCGTCCAAACGTACTTCCATATTGTCCTGCGTGCGTTCCGCAGTTCCTGCGTCCTTGTATACATGACAAGAAGTCTGGTGGATCAAAATGGTACCTGAAATAGTCTTACCTGTACTAGCTACATGAACTGTACAGTTTTCGCCTTCAATCATATTCCAAGGATAACCACCGATACGGTCCATTTTAAGACGACCATCTGGTTTAACAGCGCGAACGATAGCTCCCAAGGTATCCACATGGGCGGTCACATAACGCTGTTGCTCGTCATTTTTACCTTTGACAGTAACGTTGACACCACCTTTGGCAGTACGGATTGGTTGATAACCTAGTTTTTCAAGAGTCTCAACCAAATAATTCGTAATCTCACGTGTGAAACCAGTTGGGGATGCGATAGCAGTTAGTTCTTTGATATATTCTACAGTTTGATTCATTTCTTCACCTCTTGCTACCATTATATCACTTTTCCCATTTTAGTATGTGTAAAAAGGAACGACACCTAATACTTTGATTCCAAAAAATGGCTGTGCTATAATGATATTAGATTTATGATGAAAGGAAAAGAGACATGAAGAAATATTTCAAAGCTAGCCTCTGCCTAGTTCTATCTTTGCTTGTCTTGTTGGGATGTTCCAAACAATCAACAACTACTTCCTCTAGCCCTAATAAGGAGGAAAAAACCACGCTTGAAAACTCAGAAACAAAAGCTGAGGTAAAAACTGCTACCTTTGTCAATGATACTCGTCCTGGCTTTACTTCTACCCTGACTTATAGTGTTGAAGGAGACAAAGTATTGAAACAATCAGGTCATAATATCTATGATCCAGAATCTTACAACAAAACACCAGAAGAACTTAAAACCTTGGTTGAAGAAACCTACAAAGGCTATAATGGCATCCAGGGTGTTCGCCAGACTATTGAAATTCAAGATGGGAAAGTCGTTCAAGATGCAGAATTTGACTTTACAGTCGCTGATATTGATGAACTCAGAAAAGCCTTCCCTAAAGAATATGCTGGGGTTGGGAAAACGATCAGTTTTGCTGCTTCTAAAAAATTGCTAACTGAACTCGGATTTACTGAAAAAACCGACTAAGATTTATAGAATATAAAAACCTTGGCCCAATAGCCAAGGCATTTTTATTCCATTTCAAAAGTTTCGCTTTCTTGTTTGTTAGGAAGGACAAGAGAAAGTAAAATTCCGATAATCGCTGGTACCAACCAAGGCAATGAAGCCTTAGCAAATGGCAGAGCATTCACAATATTGGCAAGGAAGGTCACTTCAAATGAACTTCCCAAGACGCTAGCTATGGCAATAGCTGTTACCAGTCCCATCGTCAATTGCATGCCTGGTTTTGAAAGTGGTACAAACTTGTTCACAATCACAATCATAACAATCACAATGGTAATTGGATACAAGATAACTAGGACAGGGATAGAATATTTGATGATTGCATCAAGACCAAGGTTAGCAATTGCAAAACCAATCAAGGTAAAGACAGTCGCATAAACCTTATAGCTGATTTGTGGGAAACGTCCGTTAAAGAATTCCGCAGTTGAAACAATCAACCCTACAGTCGTTGTGAAGCAGGTTACTGTTACCATGGCTGCTAGGAATAATTGAGCTGTTGAACCAAAGATTTCTTGGGTCGCTTGTGACAAGATATAAACCCCTGGAGTTCCACCCTTCATCGCTTCTTCTGTCATTGGGAAGTGATTTCCAAG
Organism: Streptococcus infantis; assembly: GCF_047463615.1. Classification (GTDB taxonomy): domain Bacteria; phylum Bacillota; class Bacilli; order Lactobacillales; family Streptococcaceae; genus Streptococcus; species Streptococcus infantis_X. The sequence goes on from NZ_JASHDO010000004.1 coordinate 104,321, forward strand.
GAAACCTAGGCCAATGTATAGAGCACTAAAGCCAAGTGCTACGACAATTCCGACTACCCAAATGGTTGAGATATATTCTTTTTTACTTGAAAATCCAAGTTGTTTCAAGGTTTGAACCGCGATTACACTGAAGGCAACAGAGGCAAGAGCATCTAGAGTATTATATCCTTCAAGGAATCCTGCTCCAAATGCTGAAGCTTGATAAGCTGCTGTAGCTGCTTGTGGAGTATTTCCACCATATTTGAAGGCTCCAAGGATTACCAAGATGATAATCAAGAGGGCAAAAACTGGAGTCAAAATACGACCGATACGATCCAAAATCTTTGAAGGATTCAGCGCGATTAGGTATGCTGCAACAAAGTAGATAAGAGTAAAGACAATCAAGCCTAGACCTTTGTCTGCATCTGCCAGTAGGGGACTAATCCCTACTGCATAAGAAGTTGTTGCAGTACGTGGAATGGCAAAGAATGGACCAATCGACAAGTACAAAACTGCTAGATAAATCGTCGCAAACCAAGGGGAAATCTTTTTAGAAATCTCATAGATATAGCCCTTAGGATTTAAGGTCCCGATGATCAAGGTCAAGACGGCAAGTCCGACACCTGAAAGTACAAATCCTGCAATGGCAGGGAGAAAGTGTTCCCCAGATTGAGCACCTAGGGTAGGGGGGAAAATCAAATTACCCGCACCAAAAAATATTCCAAACAGGAGTAATCCTGTTAAAGCACCTTTTTTAGCCATAAACTCTCCTTATAAAAAATAAAATACTTACATAGTATACCATGATTGAAAGCATGAAAAGGCTGTCACAAAATAAATCTAAAATGTTTTCAATTTTCTGAATGTTTTACTCTAAAAATTCCTAGGAGAAAACTATCTTCCCCTAGGAATTTAAGTATTATTCAAAAGCATCCATACCTGCAGGGACATTGATGACATCATAGCCCTTTTCTGTTAAAAATTGACAGGCATGGGCTGAACGGATACCAGACTTACAAATGACATAGTAGGTTTGATTTTTATCCAAGACCTCATAGGTATCAGATAAAGAACTCAAGGGAAGGTTTTGAGCACTTTCTATATGAACTTGCTTAAACTCTACTTCTTCTCTCACATCAATAATGGTCGAACAGCCATTCTGGCACAGTTTATAAAAGTCCTCAAAAGCGATTTCTTTCATCTCTATTCTCCAATTATTTTCTTTACTCTCTTTTTCAATTCAAGCAAGACTTCTGACTCAAACCAAGGATTTTTGGCCATCCAGATTTGATTTCGTGGTGATGGGTGGATCAGAGGGAAAAATTCTGGTAAGTAATCCTGATAGTGACGAACCCGATCTGTTACCTTGCCACTAACTTTCTCATGTAAATAGTAAGCTTGGGCATACTGCCCTATCAAGAGGGTTAATTGAATATCTGGTAATTCATGTAATAACTGTGAGTGCCACTTTTCTGCAAAACCTGGACGAGGCGGAAGATCACCCGACTTGCCATGCCCTGGAAAATAGAAATCCATGGGCATGACTGCAAAATAACCTGACTTGTAAAAAGTATTCTCATCCACACCTAACCAGTCTCGCAAGCGATCCCCGCTTTTATCCTTCCAGTAAAGTCCAGCTTCTTGTGTTTTGAGACCAGGCGCTTGACCAATGATATTGATACGAGCCGTTTTTGGTGCTGCAAAGAGAGGCTCGATACCTTGCTCAGTATAATGTTGATTTTGTGGATCTTCCATGATAGCTTGTTTGATTCTTTCGATTTGAGACATCTATTTTCCCTCCAAAAAGAAGCCCAAGAGTGAATCTCAGACTTCTATAGCATTATTTGATCAATTCATAGATAGCTTCTGCATAAATTGCTGCTGCTCGGAAGAGATCGTCCAAGGCGATAAATTCATTGGCTTGGTGCATAGTATCGATAGAATCTGGGAACATAGCACCGTAGGCTACACCACGCTCTAAGAGACGTCCGAAAGTTCCGCCTCCGATAACTTGCTCATGACCTTGAAGACCTGTTTGTTTTTCATAAACATTTAACAAGGTTTGGACAAGCGGATCTTCCATTGGTACATAGTGAGGTGTGTGACCATGTTCAGACAAGCTAACAGAAACAACTGGTAAGTTTTCAAGAACTGACTTGATCTGCTCTGGGCTTGTTCCTTTTGGATAACGGAAGTTAAGGGCAATCGTATTGTCAGCACTTGCTTCGTCGAAACGGAAGACACCAGCATTCATGGAAAGGGCACCCATTTTTTCATCCACATGAGCCACTTTCAAGTTTTTGCCTTCATGGTCATTCAAAAGAATCTTACCAGCAATATCGAGGTAGTCTTTTGCAGGTCCTTCAAAAGCAAATTGGCTAAGGAAGAGAGCAAGGTAAGTCGCACCATTGACACCTGAAGCAGGCATAGCACCATGAGCTGATTTACCAATTACAGTCACCTTGTACTGACCGTCTTCTTCTTGGATTTCTCCTCTGAGTTTGTGCTCTGCAACGAAGGCGTCTAGTTTCCCTTCCAAGTCAGCTAAGTCACCTGAAACGACTGCAGTTGCTGACTCTGGCACCATGTTTTCGCGTAAGCCACCTGTGAAGCTGTGAAGACGAGCAGCACCTGCATTTTCACCTGCAAAGTGAAGGTATTCTGTGATGTTTCCTTTTTCACCATTGATGATAGGGAATTCAGCATCTGGAGAGAAACCAAAGTCTGGTTTTGCAAGTCCTACATGTTCAAAGTAGTAGTCCATATCTGCCCAACCTGACTCTTCGTCAGTTCCGACGATGAAACGAACTTTCTTAGAAGTTGGAAGTCCCAATTCTTTGATGATTTTCAAACCATAGTAACATGCTGTAGTTGGCCCCTTGTCATCAGAAGCACCACGCGCATAAAGACGACCATCTTTGATAGTTGGAGTGTAAGGGTCAGTGTCCCAACCACTACCTGCTGGCACTACGTCCATATGGGCAAAGATTCCGAGAACTTCTTCTCCTTGACCAAACTCGAAATGACCTGCATAGTTGTCAACATTTTTTGTTGGGTAGCCATCACGGTCTGCGATTTCAAGGAATTTCTCCAAGGCTTTTACTGGCCCAGGTCCAAATGGATGCTGCGCATCAGCCTTACTGTCATCACGTTCTGAGTTAATTTCCAAAAGGCTAAACAAGTCAGCCAAGAGGTCTTCTTTACGTTTTTCTACTTCTGCTGTATAATCAATAACTGTCATTTTTACTTCCTATCTTTTCTCGATAATTTCATCTACTGGCAAGCGGTAGCTTGGTTCCAACTTCTCATCTGTGTATCCTACTGTAATCAAAAGTTCTGGACGGAAACGTTCTTCGATTTCCAAAACTTCATTGGCTTTTGATTTGTCAAAACCAAGGATAATGTTTGAACCAATTCCCTGGTCAGTCAAAGCAAGGACCAAGTTCATAGCTACTAACCCTGCATTAAGGGCCAAGTAGTCGCTGACTTGTTGTTCATTGTAGCGCGCAAATTCTGCTGGAAGATTTTTCATAAAGTACTGAAGCTGTTCTTCTGAGAAGTTATTTGCTCCACCAACACGGGCAATCTTGCGAGCACGTTTAGCTAGGTTAGTATCTGTAAACAAGGCAATGGTCACCGGTGCAGATGCTACTTGCTCAAAGTTTGAACCGTAAGCCAATTTTGCTAATTCAGCATTTCTCTCACGAACCACCACAAATTTCCATGGTTGGCTGTTGTGGGCGCTTGGTGCCAAGGTTGCGATTTCGATAGCCGTACGCACATCTTTAGGATCAACTGGTTTGTCGATAAAATGCTTAGTCGCATGACGTTTTTTATTTAATTCAAGAAATTTCATAATCGATTTCCTTTTCTATTTCTACTGCTTCCATTTTACCATATTTTGAAAGAGCTTGCAGAGTTTTTTCATAATGTAGAGATCTTTATCCCAACTCTTAATCAGGAATTACATACTTTTCGATTTAGTTGCTAGCTATAGTAAAAATTTTTTGCACAAGAAAAAGAGGCTGCGACAAAAGTCCTAGCCTCTTTTTGATGTTGGATTGTCGAGCAAGACGCAGTGGTTGAGTGGGCTCTACTACGCTGATTTCATCAGCTTTTACAGCCCTACTCAACTGTGCGGAGGTGGGACGACGAAATTGAATTCTAACGAATTACCGATTTCTGTCCCACTCTCTTTACTCATATTATTGCCCTGATACAACTTTACTTGCAGCCTCAATCGCTTGTGTCATAGCATCACGTGCAGTCTTCAACTGTTGGAGAAAGACAGTACGTGATTCTTCTGGCATTTCTGTATCGTCAGAACCTGCGCTTGACAAGCCATCATTAAATGCTTTTCTTGAAGTCTCTAGTGAGTTAAGAGCAGGCTCTACTTGTTGTTTATAAACATCTTTTTCAGCCTCAGGAACTTTGTCACCGATTTCTTCAACAAATTTCTTATAGTTGTCAATCAACTTACCAAAAAGAGTTTTCATATCTCCAATTGTTTTAGCCTTGTCGATTTCTTCGTCTGTTAGAAGAGTAACTTCAGATGTGTTTGTCTTTGAGTTATCTGTTTTTGATGAAGCTGATGTTTGTTCAGTCGAGCTTGAAGCTTTACTTGCAGAATCAGAAGATTTATTTCCACAAGCTGCTAAAGTTACAACTGATAAGAGCACAAGGCTCGCAGTAAGAAGTTTTTTCATGACTATCTCCTTTAAATAGTTTTATGATACCTATATTTTAAAATAAAATAATTTTATTGTCAAATTTTTACCGAATTATTGAAGCTAAAAAGCTCATTAAGTTCACTATTTTTAAAATCTATATTAAATTTATCGAAAATGTTCAAAAAATTATCCAAGACCGTTGTTTAAACTTGAATGTAGTTGACTTGGAAAGCAATGATAATCCAAACAACTACATTATCTTCGCAAGCGACCAAAAAGAATTTAAAGAGCAATTTGACAATGTTCTCAAAGAACTCTACCAAGATGGAACCCTTGAAAAAGTCAGCAAAACCTATCTAGGGAGTTCTTACCTACCGGATCAATCTCAATTACAATAAGAAATATTAAAAGATAGTGGGACAGAAATCGGTAATTCGTTAGAATTCGATTTCGTCGTCCCACCTCCGCACAGTTGAGTAGGGCTGTAAAAGCTGATGAAATCAGCGTAGTAGAGCCCACTCAACCACTGCGTCTTGCTCGACAATCCAACATCAAAAAGAGGCTAGGACTTTTGTCCCAGACTCTTTATTTAGTATTTGTTAGTTAAATCAACTCTTACAAAAAATCAAAATAATTTTTCACATCCTCTACATAACCATGCTTTTCAATTAAACTAGCTAACAAATCTCTATTATGGCCTTGATAGTTGTCCTCACGTCGTAATTCCTCATACATTTCGATAAAGGGAAGGCCTTTGGTCTTAGCTGATTCTAGCTCTGCTTCATAGTCATAGGCAACTTTTCGAAATTGGATATTGACCAATTCACCATTTTCAAGCTCAAGTAAGGTATACTGGGCTCGGTGATTTTTCAGCCCTTTCCAGTCAAAATAAGGCATACCAATCGAACCTGGATTGATGATTTGTTGGCCTTGGCTACCATAACGTAGGAGCTGTTTATGGACATGCCCATAGACAGCAACATCAGTAGTTTCATCAAGTAGCTGGTCAAATTTTTCAGTATTATTTTCAACCAGTAAATCTCTACCATAGTTTTTCTCAGGCAAATTATGAGAAAGTGAGAAGCGCAAGCCTTCGATTTCTTTCTTGGCTATCATAGGTAGCTTTCTCAACCAATCAATATGCTCGGGGTTTAGGCGCTCCATCAGATACTGAGTCATCCTGAGAAACTGAATTTCTTCGGGATCTTCTAAACCAAATTGCCCATCTAAAGCCTCTAAGACACAATCATCCCAGTTGCCTCGAACCGATGCTGTAAGTGGTAGGTCTTTCAAAAGAGCCACCAAGTCATTTGCTCCCGGCCCAGGTAGAAAAATATCTCCCAAAAGCCAATATTCAGTCGCTCCCAAATTTTTTGCGTCCTCAAGCACTCCAGCTAAGGCCGTCGTATTGCCATGAATATCTGATAAAATTGCAATCTTATGGTTCATTTTCTGCTCCTTCTTTAGTAGATAGCTTTCAGTCTATCCAATTCACTCTTATAATTCTGTACTTTTCTTCATTATAACATAAAATCGCTAGAAGATTTTATAATGGAAATATTTTCATCAACTTTCTCTTAAAAATATGTCAAAAATAGTTGACATTTTATTTTCAAAAGAATATACTATAGTCAAATATATGTGACATAAATAAAAAGGAGGAAGCATGAATCGTGTAAAAGAATTCCGCAAGGAACTGGGCATTTCCCAACTCGAGCTCGCCAAGGATATCGGTGTCTCGAGACAAACCATCAACATGATTGAGAACGACAAGTACAATCCGACCCTGGAACTTTGTCTCAATCTCGCTCGAAGCCTCCAAACTGACCTCAACAGTCTCTTTTGGGAGGACGATTTTTAAAAAGGAGAAGAAAAATGAAAAAAGAACCCCTCAATGAAAAACTGATCAAACGCATCTATGGCATTTCAGGCCCCCTTGATGAACACAAACGGCGCGAAGCTGAGCACATCGGAAATAAAATCTTTATGATTCTCTTTTACCTCATGACTTTAGGCAATCTTATTCCCTTTGTCCTTGCTTTTAGATATCCCCAAGTAGTCGCTTTTGGATATCCAATCATTATCTTTCTAATTTCCATGGTTTGTGCTATCTATGTCACTAGTCAAACTAAAAAAACTGGTATTGCTGCTATCGATCCTGATATGTTGAGCCAGAAGGAAAAGAAACAGTTACGTAATCCTGGTCTTAAAGCTGGACTTTTCTATGGAGTCTTTATGTTCTTTGGCATGCCACTTCTCAATATCCTAATGGATGATAGCAAAAGCTATCTTACCGCTCTTTTGCATACAAGAAGTATTTTGTCAACCATCGTTGCAGCCTTCTTTTTCGGATTAACAGTCCATATTGTCGTCACTCTTCGCATTCAAAAAGCCAAGGAAGATCAGGACGACGATTAGGAGGTGCCCTATGAAATCACTAGTAACTTTACTTACCTATCATCTTTTGTTTGCTTCACTGCTCATCTTCATCATCGTTTCAGGGAACTTGCCAATCTACGATATAGTTCTCCTTCCAGTCTTTGTTCCAGCACTCAACAAAGGACTGACTTATCTAAAGATCGACTCCCAAAAAACGCGCATACTCAACTTAGCACTATTCTTTATGATTCTATCCTTACCACAACTGACGCTCATTTCAAGCAATTGGAAATATTATCTATTGCTAACTATCGCTAGCCTTTCTTCTACCACTTATCTTTATTATCTCTATCAATTCGTAAAAGAAACAAAGTAAAATCATTCATTTAGGAGAAATCACCCATGAAAAAAGAAGACTTAACAACTCGCTTACTTCGAAATTTCTTTCATATACAAGGGCCTTTTGATGAATGCCGTCAAGAGGTCATCTACAAGGCTTGCGCCCGTTCCATGGTCCAAATCTTTTACTCTTCCTTCTTTCTCTTCCTGTTCTATCTTTTGTTTGGACGCTTTATAGAAATTGTTCGAAATGTTATGCCCTACATCTATTTTGGACTCATTTTGTTCATGAGTATAAAAGCTCAAAGAGCCGTCCAAGAGCTTCATCTTGAAAAGGATGACAAATCAGAAATCATCTACAAAACCTACAGCAAACACCAAATAAAAGTTCGTAGTTGGTTGGTATTTATAAGTATCGAGATTGGCTTATTTGCCCTGCTACTCTTTCATAAACTCTTCGTTCAGCAGATACCTCTATCAACTTTCTTGGAAAAAATCATCCAAACAGAGATAATGATTCCTTTACTTGTCTTTGGTCTTAGTATTGGAGCCATCTTTGGGACTATGGTCTACAGCTTTTTATCACTACATAAGGAAAAATAAGAAACTGCATTGTTTGTTTTTGAAGTTTCGGCATATGTTGTGACGGTAAGACAAAGCAGAGTTAGAGAGGTAGTTATAAATAAAATAAGTTTTTCATAGTATTTCTCCTTTATTTTTTGTATGATTATATCAGAATATTTTAAAAATGAAGGGATTTTCTATGGAAAGTGATGTGTTTTTTGATTATTTTTTAAAATCACTTAGGTTTTATTTTGGCGATAGGTGTGAGGATTTTGGATTTATAAAGTTTTTTAAAGATGAAAACAATAGTTTTATTACCATAGAGGATTATGCTTTAGAAGCATTAGTAGTATTGTCAAATATTTTGAGTAAGAAGAGAATTGGATTTTCTTGTGGAATTATTCATAGTAAGGGGAAAGTTACTGGAGTAGAAGTATGTATGAATGTATTAGAGTTAGAAAGATTAAATAATTTGTACAAGATATAGTTTTGAAGCATATTAAAAAACATAAGGGAAACTGTCTATGTAGGATGTGTGGAGTTGATAGTATCAATGTTTCCTAGTTTTAGAGCTGTGTTGTTTCTAATGCTTCCAAAACACATTTCACAAGCTAAATATATGACAAAAGCAACCCCCCTAACACTTCTCAGTGCTAGGGGGTTCTTTTATCTTTTTACATAGTGGTTATAGCCAATCAATACATAGATCAGGATTGTCAAACAGATGAAAGTTTCTAACCAGACGAAAAGGTTTAGGATTGGAATCTGCAAAACTCCTTGGGCCATTTTCAATGAAGTTGCAGTGATGATAGTCGGGAAGGTTAGAGCTGAAAAAGCTGGTTGAAATCCCTGTTTTAAAATCCTTGGCAAACGACTGAGGACAAAGAAAAAGAAAGTCTGTGAGGCAAGGATCATGACTAGCAAAATCCAGCCATGAAGAGCTGATCCTCCGATTCGAACGAGTGCTGCTAACAGTAGAGAAAAGGGAGCACAATAGATTCCTTCTTGCCCCAGTAAAGCCCGTGGCAATGGATTACTTTTCAAATCTTGATAAATCAGAGGATAAAGGAAAAGGGTTAAGGTAAAGCCAAAAATCCAAGCGCCATAGGCAATTTCGACTATACCCACCACTGGGTAGGTCAAGCTTGCTACTGCTATCCCCACATAAAGAACTGTCCAACTTGGCGTTGCTTTCGTTCTTGGTTTAGTCTGCACATAATTTTTAGTGAAGTAGATGATTAACCCTACATCCAGTAGAAAGGCAAACCACCAAAGAGCTTGTGCTATGATAACCATACTCGTAGGTAAGATTCGCAGTAAGTAGGTTGATAAAATCATCCCTGCCATGGGAAAGGTCGCCATTCCCGATAATAGAGGAGCTTTCTTAAGTTCTTGCTGGCTCTCTTGCCAATCACTAAGATGACTGTATAAAAAATAAAACCATAAAATCAAGCCTGACAAACTAAAGACATGCGATAATAATGGAAAAATATCCAGAATGAGATTGCCTGCACCAGCCAATCCCAATAAGCACCCTGAAAAGGCCAAGGGGAGTTTTTTCATGTGAACCTCCAATAGTCATGTTATTATCAGTATAGCATAAAAGCGCTTAAATGAAGTATTAAAAAACGAAGTTTAAAAAGATAAACCTCGTTTTTATTTTCTTTATTTTTAGTTTGTCGCTAGAATATGTCGCAATTGCACAGCACTAGGAGAAACAATTGGTAAAAAGGCACCTTCATTCCAACGACGTATGAAACCGGATGTCGATTTACTAAAGTATCCTCTACCGCCACCAGCTTGTAGTTCTAATAAGAGACTTTGGGCAACGACATCAACAATATCAATCCGTAACTGGAATAGCTCACGCGGATTTTTAACGAAATAGGACTCCTCAGATAGTCCTTGATAGAGAGAATGTCGAATATCATCTAACTGTTCGACCTGATGCTGCCATTCTTCCTTCAAGACACCTCGTTTCCCCAATTCTTTTTCGACTTCTGAGAGTGAACGTTCAGCTAAGCCAAAGGCTAGACCAAATTGGTAGCCTAAAAAGGCTGGACGGTTTTGCGCTAAAAATTGATGAGCATCCTTGGATAGAATCCACTCTTCCTTTAAAGGGACCTTGTTAAAAGTCAGAGCTGCTGTATTCCCTCCTTGGAGAGAGACAAATTCCAAATCTTCGGAACGACTAAAGTTTTCTGCGTCCGATGGTACGGCTACTACATAACTTGTACTCGGATCATCTGCAAATCCTGCTACAAAAATAGTGAGGAAGCGATCCTTACGAGCATTGGTTACCCAAGGAAGTCGTCCTTTTAGGTAATAATTTCCATTTTCTTCAAGGATACGAACATTTAGTTCCTCTAAGTCAGATAGATACTTGACCGCATTAGATAAGGCCGTAGCACCTGCATATTCTCCTGATAAGAGTTTTTCCAAGTAAACTTCTTTGAAATAAGCATTATCAGTATGAAGAATATTGTCTATTAAAGTTCGTTGCCCCCATGAGATGAAGGAGGCTGTTAAGGAATGTTGAGCGAGTTCTGCAAGGATATCGATAACATCTTGGTCACTTCCACCTAGCCCTCCAAGAACTTTTGGTACTCCTACACGAAAGGCACCTTCTGCAGCAATTTTCTCAATCAACTCTTCTCCAGCTTGACATGATTTTTTGTCAATTTCATCGGCGTGCTGGTCTAACCAGCTTAAAAATTCTTCTGAAAAAAATCCCATACTTTGCCCTCCTCTTATGCATAAGGTTGTAATTCTGGATTAATCGGTGTGTTAGCTAGGTTGTTAGCATAGTTACAAAGACTTGCTAAACTGACACCGAGAACAACATCCAAGGCATTTTCTTGTGTATAGCCTGCTTCAAGGAATTCTCCAAGAGCTTCATCTCCTACGCGCCCTTTGGTATTGATAACTGCCAAGGTAAACTTAGCTAGGGTATCCAGCTTAGGATCGCTTTCAATCGGAGTGCGATTGCGAAGGGCTTGGAGTAGGTCATCATTCATCTGGATTTGCTTGATAGAAAAGGCTGTGTGACCAGCAACGCAAAAGGCACAACCATTGGTTACAGCTGCAGTGATTTGTACCACTTCGCGCTCTACAGGTGTTAGACTATTGCGACGGTTAATAGCTCCAACAGCTCTGTAAGCTTCTAGGGCTGTTGGGGCATTGGCCAAAAGACCGATAAGATTTGGAATATAGCCATTGTTATCCTTTTGTACTGTTTCAAGAACTTCTTTCACTTCTGCTGGTGCTGATTCTACTGTGTGGATAGTAAATGTTGTCATAAGGGGACCTCTTTTCGTTTTGTAATTGAATGGTTTCTGCGAAAATCTTACGAAATCTCATCAGCCTATTGAACAAATCCTTGCCTTGATTGATGACTCATTAGCTTTTCGTTGACAATAAGTCTAACACAGAATCTATACCTTGCATAATATATATTTTAAATTGCACTGATAAAAAATTTTTATGAAAACAAAAAAATCACACCAGATGTGTGATCATAACTGTTAATTTATCTGATGCTTGTTGCTTAAAACTAAGACGGACTCTACTAGCAAGCAGAATATAGCCAGGCCAAAACCAGTAAATACACCAAAATATTCTGTGATAGAACTCATTAGAAAAACAGAGGCAGAAAAGGCCAATGTAGAGACAACTTCGATAACGGAGTAAACATTCACAAGTTCCTTCTCATCAACCGATTCCTGTAAAAATACGCTCTCAGGAACTTCCTTAATCTGAGATAGAAAACCAATTACTAGAGATAGGAGTAGGAAAATAAGTGGATTTGGAAATAACACTATCAACAGAGTTACTAGTGCTGTCGCTAACAAAGAAAATGTCATAGTTTGATACTTATAGGTAACAACTTTCTCGGCTAGACGGAAGATAATAGCTCCTCCCAAGATAATCCCCAAGGAATAGGCTGTATTGACGTAGCCCCAATAGCTTTCTGACTGGTGTAAAATTTCAGTCACAAAAACAAGTAAAACAGATGAGACCCAGATAGCATTGGCTAGAATTTCTAAAAGATTAGCCTGGACAATAAAGCGTAATCTTGATTTTTTAACCACCAGTCTCCAACCTTTTGTTAGTGTCTCAAGACTTGTTTCAGAGGACACCTCTTCTTTTTCTACAAGTGGTAAACCGAACATCAAAATCGTAGAAATTGTAAACAATGCTAACACAATGAGCAGGCTAGGCTTCATTCCCAGACTCGCAAATAAGAAGCCTCCTAAGCCCCAACCAACGAGTTGCACACTTTCTCCACTCATAGAAATGGCTGCATTCGCTTTAGCTAAATCTCTTGCATAGCGTGGAACAATCGCATAGGAAACAGGTGCTGCAAAACCATCCAAAATGGAGATTAAAGTGACAATATCATATAAAAGAGGGAGGGAAATAGTTTCAGATTGCTTGAGTAGAAAAACCAAAATCGCTAGCAGAATCGTCTTACAAAATTGAGTCAAGAAAAGAACACGATTTAAAGCTAATCTCTTCGTTACTAATGGAACTAAGAAACTGGCTAAAAAGGAGGATAGACCAATCAGAATTGGCACTAGGGAGGTTGAAATGACCGAACCAGATAAGACAAACACATTCGCAATCACAACAACTCTAAAAAAGACATCTGCTAGATTCGCTATTCCTTGTGAAATCACTAATTTTTGAATATCTTTTGACATAAACACCTCCCGTTTATTTCTCTTTCGCATATAGATGGAGCAAGACATATCCGAACAAAAACAGATTTATGCTGACTATTATACACTAAATAAAAGTGCAAATAAAGGATATCATAAAAGATGTACTCTTGAATTTCATTCATCTTATGACAGAATACTCTTCGAAAATCTCTTCAAACCGCGTCAACGTCGCCTTGCCGTATATATGTTACTGACTTTGTCAGTTCTATCCACAACCTCAAAACAGTGTTTTGAGCAACCTGCGGCTAGTTTCCTAGTTTGCTCTTTGATTTTCATTGAGTATAAAATAAAAGACTAGCCCTAGTAGTGAAAAAACTAGCATCTTACAAACAGATGCTAGCATTTCCTTTAAATGGAAAGATCAATCTTACATTATTTAGCAAAATACTTCTTCGTCTCAGCGATAACGACTGGAGACAAGGCTAAGAGGGCAATCAGGTTTGGTAGAGCCATGAGGGCATTAACAATATCCGCAATGACCCAGACCATATCCAGCTCGATAAATCCTCCCAGCAAGACCATGAGTACAAAGACCACACGATAAAGCCAGATAAAGCGAACGCCAAAGAGAAACTCAAAACAACGCTCTCCATAATAGTTCCAACCCAAAATCGTGGTAAAGGCAAAAAGTACCAAGAAGATTGTTAGAAGAGCAGGTCCAAAGAAAGAGAAGACTGTAGAAAAAGCTGACTGAGTTAGAGCAACACCATCTAAATTACCATTCCAAACCCCAGTCACCAAGATTGTCAAACCAGTCAGGGTACAGATAATCAAGGTATCAATAAAGGTTCCTGTCATGGAAATTAAACCTTGCTCCACCGGTTCGTTGGTCTTAGCTGCCGCAGCCGCAATGGGAGCTGAACCCAAGCCAGACTCGTTTGAGAAGACACCACGCGCCACACCATTTTGAATAGCCATCCGAACACTAGCTCCTGCAAATCCTCCCACTGCAGCTATGGGACTAAAAGCTGATGTGAGGACCAGTGAAAGTGTTGCTGGTACTTTATCGATATTAAAGAAAATAACTGTCAAAGTTCCCAAGATGTAGACAATAGCCATGAAAGGAACAACTGTGGTTGAAACCTTAGAAATGGACTTGAGCCCACCAAAGACTGCGATTCCTACGAAAATAGATAAAACAAGTGCAGTAATTGTCGGATCAATACTAGCCGTATTTTGCACGGATTCTGTAATGGAATTCACCTGGGTAAAAGTACCAATCCCTAAAAGTGCAACTAGTACTCCAGCTACAGCAAAGAAGATTGCAAGAGGGCGCCATTTTTCGCCCATCCCTAGAAGGATATAATGCATCGGTCCTCCTGCTACCGCACCATGGTCATCCTTGGTTCGATATTTAATAGCAAGTAGTCCTTCTGCATACTTGGTTGCCATTCCAAAGAAAGCAGCCACCCACATCCAAAAAAGAGCACCTGGTCCACCAACCTTGATAGCCGTTGCAACCCCGATAATATTTCCTGTACCAACAGTTGCTGCTAGGGCTGTACACAAGGCAGCAAAGCTCGAAACATCACCCTGCCCCTTGTCTTTAGCAAAAATCAACTGAAAGGCTTTTGGTAAACGAAAAATTTGTAAGAGCCCTAGACAAATGGTCAGATACAATCCTGTTCCCACTAGCAAAATTAAGAGAGGTGGTCCCCATACTAGAGCATCCAGCTCTTTTAGCAAATTTAACATAGCATTCTCCTATCTATTCAACCCCAAAAGAAAGAGCACATGTTAAAAACATGTACTCTGGAATGCATCGATAAATGCCAAAAAGCGCTCTATCATTGCTCTGTCCTTTTACCTGAGAGTTTGAGCAGTTGCCTGCCTTGCCCCTTCGGTGCCTTTACGGTCTCTCCAGAGTTCCGTCCATTTACAGTCATGGAGCATCAACTGATTCTCCACTTCTATTAAACTTCATTCGGTGTTGTATTTAATTTTTTCTTATTTTACAAGAAAATTTAGCTCTTGTCAATTATTTTCAGAAAATTTTATTATAATTTTCATTTGTTTCACTTTATCCCTTAAAGGTTACAATGGTTGCGCCAGATCCACCTGCATTTTGTGGTGCATAGCCAAAGCTCTTGACTTGCTTGTTTCTTTGTAAGTATTTGGTTACTCCTTCACGGATGACTCCTGTACCGATACCATGGATGATATCAACTTGAGCCATGTTGTTGAGCAGCGCTTGGTCGATAAAGGCATCCAAGGCTTCCATAGCCTCCTCGTAGCGTTTGCCACGAAGATCTAGTCGAGCCTGTGGGCCTTTGCCTGCTGCACGTTTGACGACGTTGACTTGTTTCTTCTTGACTGGTGCTTCTTGCTGAGCCTGAACCAAGTCAAACTCTTTTTCCTCAAGCGTCATCTTGATTAAGCCAACTTGAGCTTCCCAGCGACCATCCTTGAGTTGATTAGTCAAGGTACCTCGTTGACCATAGCTTAAAACGATGATATCATCCCCAACTTTTGGAGCTCGTTTTTTCTTAGCCTTTTGTAGGACCTTATTTTTAGAAAGATCAACTTTTTCAGGTGCTAATTTTTTGAGCTGAGCCTTGGCTTCGATAATCTCATGTGGTTTTAGTTGAGATTTGCTGTGAAGATTTTTTAGAATATCGTCACTTTCAGCCAGAGCTAAGTCAACAATATCCGCAGCTTGTTCACGCGCTTTATTGAGTTCTGTTTCCTTTTCACGATTGAGTTCATTGTAGAGTTTTTTAAGGGCACGGTTCATCTTGAGATTTTCTTGCTCGACTTGGCGAATATTCTCAAGACGTTTACGGCTTTCAAGCGTCTGCTCTTCCAATTGTTCAATAATGCGATTGACATCATTGTCTTGATTAATCTGCTTGCTAGCGTCACCTACGATGACATCTGACAACCCTAGACGTTTAGCAATCTCAAAGGCGTTACTTCGACCAGGAACCCCTTGCATAAAGCGATAGGTAGGGCGCAAGCTAGCTGTATCAAACTCCATGCTGGCATTTTGAACATAGGCCGTTTCAATCCCGTAGGCCTTGAGTTCAGGATAGTGAGTGGTTGCCATAGTCTTGACCTGACGCAAACGCAAGTCTTCTAGGATAGACATGGCAAGGGCTGCTCCTTCTTGAGGATCTGTACCAGCACCAAGCTCATCAAGAAGCAAGAGCGAGTTTTGGTTAACCTTCCCCAGAATATCTACGATATTGGTCATGTGACTAGAGAAGGTTGAAAGACTTTGTTCGATGGATTGTTCATCTCCAATATCCGCAAAGACCTCCTCGAAAATCCCCACACGACTGCCCTTATCGGCTAGAATTGGCAGTCCAGACTGGGCCATCAATTGCGTCAAACCTAAGGTCTTCAGCATGATGGTCTTACCACCCGTATTGGGACCAGTGATGACGATAGCTGTTAGATCCTGACCAAAATGCACATCATTGGCAACAGCATTCTTCACCAAGGGATGACGCACGTGAAGGAGTTGAATCTCCTGTCCCTCAGATACTTGAGGAACTACTGCTTCCGTTTCTTGGATAAAGCGAACCTTGGCCCGAATCAAGTCTAAATGTCCAATAATCCAGGCATCATTTGCGATTTCAGCCGCGTGCGGTCTTACACGTTCAGAGAGTTCCTGAAGGATACGCATCATCTCATAGCGTTCATCTGCACGAAGACTGGCGATTTCCTCACTCAACTTGACCACTTCACGAGGTTCGATATAAACAGTGTTCCCACTGGCAGAAATATCATGTACTACACCAGCAATCTTGTTACGATAGGTATTCTTAACTGGAAGAACTTGGCGACCATTTCTACTTGCGATGATACCTTCCGTCAACATCTGGGCCTTTTGTTTGAGAAGGTCTTGCAGGACATCACGGACTTGACTTTCACTATCATGGATTTTTCGACGGATTCGTGCCAAGTCCTCACTAGCAAAGTTCTCAATAAATCCAGCTTCGTTGATGGCTTGTAAATTTCCCTGTAAATGTGGAAAATCATGAAGTTTCTCAAACCAACTTGCCAGGTGATCCAAACGTACATTTTCAAGATTGTCATAAAAATTCTGCAATTCACGACTGGCAAATATGACACGTTTGAGTAGAAGAAATTCCTCGATGTTGAGATCTGCTCCCATTTCTAAACGTTTGCAGGTTGCAGCAATGTCTTTTGTTCCCGAGATACTGAAGTGAGGATGCTCAACAAAGAGCTCTTGCATTTCTTCCATCTCTGCAAAAGCTTGCTTAATCTTATCCCCTTTATCTGTCGGAACTAGCCCTTTTAACTGCTCTAATCCCTGCTCGGTCAAAATATGGGGCTCAAATAAAGCCTTGACCTTATTAAATTCTAATGTTTCTAGTATTTTTTTATTCATTTTCTTTTCCTTAGTTATAAGCCTAGGAACCCTGTATTCAAGTTCTCAAGCTTTCTTAAAAGTCTCCTTAACTTTTGGAATTGTAAACAAAAGGCTAGGAATAATTCCCGCCCTTTTTATCCGATTAGTTTGGTTACCCAGAGTTGTTTAATCAAGTCAGTAGTCACTGGAATACTTTGAATCATATGTTTGGCTACTAGACTATTTTCAAGTGAATTTTGAACGATTGCTAGGGGCACAGTCGCAAGGATGGTCAGCATCATCTGAAGGACAAATATGGTCACTCCAACTGATAAGACTCCTGCACCGATGCGAAAATATTTGCCACCTAACTTTTTGGTTGGTACTAGGTTAAAAAAGAGTCCAATCAAACGACCGATGCAGTAAAATACGGCAAAGGCTAAGAGATAGCCAATACCTGCATAAAAGACCTTGTCCAATTGGAAGAGCTGGTCAGATGAGAAGAAAAAGGTACCCTGCCCTTCCTGGGGATTGGCATAAGGAATCAACAAGTGAAATGTTTCTCCCAATGACTGATAAAAATTCCCCGCAAAATAAGCTGAGACGATTGTAGCTAGGAGATAATAAACTTGTAGGACCAAGCCTCTGCGATAGCCGATATAAAAACTCCAAGCCAGAACCAATAAAAGAAAGATGGAAATCATAGTGAGTCCTCAATCTTGCTATGCTCTTGTTTAGTCGCTACAACTTGATGACGAAGGGCGTCTAATTCTTGCTCCTTATCATCAAATTCAATCTCACGGCTGAGTTGGGTTGACAAGCTATTGACTGCTAATAAAATAGCGATTGTCTCATCATCCGCTCCAGGCATTTGCTCTTTAATTGCTTCATATTTTTCAGTTGCAACCTTGGCAACTTCCTCCATAAAGAGGTTGTCATGCTCAGTTGTTAGGGTCAATGTTTTTTTGCCGAATGTAAACTTGTATCGATTTAAATTTGCCATAAAAATTCACCTCACGATATTATACCAAATTTCACTAAGTTTGTCAGTTTTTACCAATTCTACGGCTTTTATGGTACAATAAGAACTATGGCAAGTATTACATTAACCCCGAGTGAAAAGGAAATCCAAGTCTTTGTTCAGCAATATGAACAAGCACTGACTCCTAGTAAAAATCCTTATATTCGCTACTTTTTAAAACTCCCACAGGCAAGTGTTTCCATCTATACATCTGGGAAAGTGCTCTTGCAAGGAGAAGCTGCTGAAAGTTACGCCAGTTTTTTTGGCTATCAAGTCAGTCAAGGAACTAGCGGACAAAATTTCCCTTTGCTTGGGACAGATGAGGTTGGGAATGGCTCCTACTTTGGTGGTCTGGCTGTAGTAGCATCTTTTGTGACTCCTGACCAACATGACTTCCTGCGAAAATTAGGTGTTGGGGACTCTAAGACTCTGACAGACCAAAAGATTCGTCAGCTTGCCCCTCTCCTTAAAGAGAGAATCCAGCACCAAGCTCTACTGCTTTCTCCAAGTAAGTATAACGAAGTCATTGGTGAGCGCTACAACGCTGTTTCTGTTAAGGTAGCCTTACACAATCAAGCCATTTTTCTCCTTCTCCAAAAAGGAGTTCATCCTGAAAAGATTGTTATCGATGCCTTCACTAGTGCTCAAAACTATGATAAATACTTAAAAAATGAAGCCAATCATTTTTCCAATCCAGTTAGTCTGGAGGAAAAAGCAGAAGGCAAATACTTAGCAGTCGCAGTAAGCTCTATCATTGCGCGTGATCTCTTTCTGGAAAATTTAGAAAATCTGGGTAGAGAACTTGGTTATCAACTTCCAAGTGGGGCTGGGACAGCTTCTGACAAGGTAGCTAGCCAAATCCTTCGTGCTTATGGTATACAGGGGCTCAACTTCTGCGCCAAACTACACTTTAAAAATACTGAAAAAGCAAAAAAAATGCTAGAAAGGTAAATTATGAAATATTTAAAATCATTTTTAAAAGAGTGGGGAGTTATCTTCCTACTTATTACACTAGTAGGTCTTAGCCGTCTCTTTCTCTGGAGGAATGTCAGTGTAGAAGGACATTCGATGGATCCTACCCTGGCAGATGGAGAAGTCCTCTTTGTGGTTAAACATCTCCCAATCAATCGTTTTGATATTGTGGTTGCTCATGAAGACGATGGGAACAAGGATATCGTTAAACGGGTCATTGGTATGCCAGGAGATACTATCCGTTACGAAAGCGACAAGCTCTATATCAATGGTCAAGAAACTGATGAGCCCTATTTAGCAGAATACCTTAAGCGTTTCAAGGAAGATAAACTCCAAAGCACTTATACTGGAACTGGTTGGGATGGTAAAAAGGGAGAATACTTTAGAACTTTAGCTCAAAAGGCTCAGGCCTTTACCCTAGATGTTAATTACAACACTAGCTTTACCTTCACTGTTCCAGAAGGAGAATACCTCCTCCTAGGTGATGACCGTCTGGTATCTAGCGACAGTCGACATGTTGGTACCTTTAAGGCAAAAGATATCACTGGTGAAGCCAAATTCCGCTTCTGGCCACTCAAACGTATCGGAACATTTTAAAAACTAGGAAGAGGCCGAGAATTTTCCATCTCAGCCTCTTCTCATTCTATTTTGATTAAGTCTGGGATAAATTTTCTCAGACACTATTGTAAGGAATTTTATGGAAGTTTATTTTTCAGGCACCATTGAGCGCATTATCTTTGAAAATGTCAGCAATTTTTTCCGTATTTTACTTCTAGATATTGAGGATACCAATGCTGAAGACTTTGATGATTATGAAATCATTGTCACAGGTACCATGGCTGATATCATTGAAGGAGAGGAATACACTTTTTGGGGACAAATCGTCCAACACTCCAAGTATGGGGAACAACTACAAATGACTCGCTATGAGAGAGCCAAGCCGACTAGTAAGGGCTTGGTCAAGTATTTCTCCAGCAGTCATTTCAAGGGAATTGGACTCAAAACAGCCCAGAAAATTGTGGATATTTACGGTGAAAACACTATTGACAAAATCTTAGAAAATCCAGACAAGCTCCAGTCTATCTCTGGCCTCTCTGCTAAAAATCGTGAAGCCTTTGTCTCAACCCTTCGTCTTAATTACGGAACAGAGATGGTCTTAGCCAAACTGGCTAATTACGGCATCCCAAATAAGCTAGCCTTTCAGATTCAAGACTTCTACAAGGAAGAAACGCTAGATATTGTCGAGAACTATCCCTATCAACTGGTCGAGGATATCAAGGGTTTGGGATTTACCATCGCTGACCAATTGGCCCAAGAATTGGGGATTGAGAGCCAGGCTCCTGAGCGCTTCCGTGCGGGTCTTGTCCATAGTCTCTTTCAAGGTTGCATGGAGACGGGAGATACCTATATGGAAGCTAGAGACTTGTTGGAGCAAACCCTCAACCTTCTTGAATCCTCCCGTCCAGTCGAACTAGATCCGAGTCAAGTTACCCAAGAACTTGCTTATCTGATTGAAGAAGATAAGGTCCAGCAGATTGATACTAAAATCTTTGATAATAGCCTCTTTTTTGCAGAAGAAGGGATTCGCAGTCATCTCATCAGAATCCTCGAAAAAGGTCAAAGTAAAAAACAGGATCTAGAGACTATTCAAGACCATATCACAACTGTTGAGGAAGAACTGGAGATTAAGTATGATAGTATTCAAAAACAGGCCATCTGCGATGCTATCCAAAACAAGGTCTTTATCCTTACAGGTGGACCTGGTACTGGTAAGACAACTGTTATCAATGGCATTATCGCTGTCTATGCTCTTTTGGAAGGACTGGACCTCAAGAAAAAGAGCAATTTGCCTATTCTCCTAGCTGCTCCCACTGGTCGCGCAGCTCGTCGCATGAATGAATTGACAGGTCTACCAAGCGCTACCATTCACCGCCACCTGGGCATGACTGGAGACGATGACACCAGCCATCTAGAAGATTATCTGGATGCTGACTTTATCATCGTGGATGAATTCTCCATGGTAGATACTTGGCTGGCCAACCAGCTCTTCTCCAACATCTCTTCAAACAGTAAAATTCTCATCGTGGGTGATAGCGACCAGCTGCCTTCTGTCAGTCCTGGTCAAGTCCTAGCTGACTTGCTCCAGATACCAAGTATCCCTCAAACACGTTTGGAACGAATCTACCGTCAGAGCGAAGAATCAACCATCGTCACTCTTGCAAGTCAGATTCGTCAGGGAATATTGCCTGCAGATTTTACCCAGAAAAAAGCAGATCGCTCCTACTTTGAAATCGCTAGTAACCATATCCCTGCTAGCATTGAAAAAATCCTAGGTGCTGCTATCAGAAGTGGCATCCCTGCTCGTGATATTCAGGTTCTTGCCCCTATGTACCGTGGAACTGCTGGTATTGATGCCCTCAACCAGCTCATGCAAGACCTACTCAATCCTCCACAAAAAGACCAGCTTAGCTTTGAAGCTCCTCAGTGTCACTATCGAACAGGAGATAAGGTCATTCACCTAGTCAACGATGCAGAGGTCAATGTTTTTAATGGAGACTTAGGCTATATCACAGACTTGATTCCAGGAAAATACACCGAGTCCAAGCAGGATGAAATTGTGATTGATTTTGACGGCAATGAGGTCTCCTATCCTCGAAATGAATGGTACAAGATTCGCTTAGCCTATGCCATGAGTATCCATAAGTCTCAGGGTAGCGAGTTTCCAGTTGTTATCCTGCCTATCACCAGTGCAAGTAAGCGCATGCTAGAACGCAATCTCATCTACACTGCTATCACTCGTGCCAAAAGTAAACTAATCCTACTAGGTGAATTACAGGCCTTTGACTATGCAACTCAACATATCGGAACAGCTCGTAAGACCTATTTGATTGAGCGTTTCGCTGACTTAATGGAGAGCGCCGAGGAAACAACCCATCTTGTAACCGATACTGCCACTTCAACAGACACTGAACAATCCTACATCCTAACCGAAGAAAACTGGACTAGTATCCCAGCTATGATTGGGATTAGCCAAGAAGACCTACAAGAATTTTTCGGAAAATAAAGCATAAGAAAACCCACCGATTCGGTGGGATTTTTATCTTTTCAGATTATTTTACTGTTGCAGTGCTTGTGATTAATTCAACAGCTTTTTTGATTGCGATATCGTGTTTCAACATTTCAGCTGAAAGCAAGCTTTGTACTTGTGCAACTTCCATGTTGTAATCTGCAGCCAATTGCTCGATTTCTTTTTGGATTTCTTCGTCAGTAGCGTCAAATCCTTCAGCTTTCGCAACTGCTTCGATAACAAGGTTAGTCTTAGTACGTGACTCAGCTTCTGCTTGGTATTGGTTGTGAAGGTCTTCTTGAGTAGTTCCAGTGATTTGGAAGTACATGTCAGGGTTAATACCTTGACGTTGCAAGTTTCCAAGGAACTCATTTACTGAACGGTGAACTTCTTCGTGGATCATTTCTTCTGGAAGTTCCACGATTTCAGCGTTTTCTACAGCTTTATCAATTGCTGCACCTTCAACTGCATCCTTGTATGCTTCTTCTTTAGCAGCAGCCAATTCGTTGCGATATTTTTCTTTCAATTCAGCAAGTGTTTCAACTTCTTCATCAATGTCTTTTGCAAGCTCATCGTCAAGAGCTGGAACTTCTTTAGCTTTTACTTCGTGGATAGTTGTTACGAATTTAGCTTCTTTACCAGCAAGATCTTCTGCTTGGTAGTCTTCTGGGAATGTTACGATAACGTCTACAGTTTCACCAGCTGAGTGACCTACCAATTGGTCTTCAAATCCAGGGATGAATTGACCTGAACCAAGTCCAAGTGAGAAGTTTTCACCTTTTCCACCGTCAAATTCAACACCGTCGATAGAACCAACAAAGTCGATAACAACAGTGTCGCCGTTTTCAGCAGCAGCTTCTTTGATCACCAATTCAGCCAAGTTATTGCGTTCGCGTTCGATACGCTCTTCAACGTCAGCGTCAGTTACTTCTTTTTCTACATCTACTGATACTTCAAGGTTTTTGTAGTCACCCAATTTAACTTCAGGTTTTGTAACAACTTCAGCTGTGATAACCCAGTCTTGACCTTTTTCCATTGAAGTCACGTCAATTTTTGGTTGCGCAACGACTTCAAGACCAGCTTCTTTTACAGCTGCTTCATAAGCGTTTGGCAAAAGAGCGTTCATAACGTCTTGGTAAAGTGACTCTTCACCAAATTTCTTGTCAAAGATAGGACGTGGAAGGTGACCTTTACGGAAACCAGGAACGTTAAGAGATTTCTTTACTGAGTTAAATACACGATCCAATTCTGGTTTGATTTGGTCTTGAGAGATAGTGAAAGTCAAGACACCACGGTTTGTTTCTTTGTTTTCAAATGATACAGACATTCTGTCATTTCTCCTTAAAATTTTTTAATACAGTCCATTATACCATATAGTAACGACTTTTTTCAAGTCAGAAATGAGTTTTCAGGACTTCATGAGACTCTTCCTTGCTTCTAGATTTTTTCATACTCTTAATTCACTAAAAATCCTCGATTGACTAAGGAAAAACTTGAAAATTCTTCTCCTAAGAATAAATCTTGCTTTGGGAAAGTAAATCTTGCTTTCACATCTAGAAGTCCTCATGTCCCACCAAATGATGTTGAAAGGCATAAACTGCTGCCTGGGTACGGTCGCTAACCTGAAGTTTGGCAAGAATATTAGAAACATGAGTTTTCACCGTCTTGAGTGAGATAAACAATTCATCGGCAATACGCTGATTTTCATAGCCTTTAGCGATTAGTTGAAGGACATCTCGTTCACGAGCTGTCAGATCTTCATGTAGTTCGACGTGATTACGGTTGTATTCTATCTTCTTGCTCACCTCTTGTTCAATAGCAAACTCACCAGCTGCTACCTTACGAACAGCGTGCAGCAACTCATCTGCGCTCGACGTCTTGAGCATATAGCCTCTAGCCCCAGCATTCAAAACCGGCATGATTTTTTCATTGTCTAGGTAAGAAGTCACAATCAAGATTTTAGCCTCCGGCCATTCTTTGAGAATAGCTAGAGTTGCGTCAATCCCATTGACTTCAGGCATAACAATATCCATCACAATCACATCGGGACGAAGCTCTAAGGCCATGGAAATCCCTTCTGCGCCATTAGTTGCTTCTCCAACAACCTCTACATCATCTTGTAGTTCAAAATAACTTTTTAATCCAAGACGCACCATTTGGTGGTCATCTACTAATAATAGTTTCATTTTATTTCCTTTTGTTAGTCAATCAAGCAAGGGTATGCGAATATCCACTGCCAAACCTTGCTTGGGAGCTGTTAATAATTGTATAGTCCCAGCCATATCTTCCACCCGTTCTTTGATATTGCGTAAACCATAGCTTAATTCATCAACATCATCTAGCTGAAAACCGCGACCGTTGTCTACTACCTTCAACTGCAAGCCTGTTTCCCTTTGATAAAGATAAACATCCAGACAGGAAGCTTGGGCATGACGGAGAGTATTACTAATCAATTCTTGGACGATACGGAAGACATGCTCCTCAATCTTTTTAGGCAATTCGTCTACCTGATATTTAAAACTGACTTTGAGTTCACTTTTTTCTTCCAATTCTTTGAGAAGCAACTGAATCCCCTCAACCAGACTCTTTTGTTCCAGTTCGATCGGTCGCAAATGCAAGAGTAGAATACGCAAATCTCTTTGGGCTGTCTCCAAAATAGCTGTCACACTCTGGACTTGTGTTTGCATTTTTTCTCTATCTAACCTCGAAGTTTGTTGACTGAGTCCTGATAAAATCATATGGGCAGCAAAAATTTCTTGGCTGACTGTATCATGCAAGTCACGTGCGATTCGTTTGCGCTCCTTTTCAATAATCACTTCTTCTTTGACCAAGGCTTGATTGTCTGCTTTTTGAATAGCTTCTGTCAACAAACCGAGCTTTCCTGACAAATTTCTAAAACTTGCGTCTAAGTCAGCATCCCCCAGACTTTCAATATCTTTGCCAGCTAGGAGACGTTTAAGATTTGCTTGGATTCTTCTTCTTGAAATTTCATCAACAATTGTCCAGAATAGGACTAATAAAAAGGCCAGGGCGAGACTAAACATTAAAGCCAGAAATAAGACTTTTTCTGTCTTTTCTAAATCCTGAAAAAGAGTACTCCACTCCAAATCCAAGATTTTAAAAATGCTTCGAATTAGAAAAGCAACAAAAAGAAATGAGGTGAGTCCGATTAAAATATAGGGCTGTTTTTTCATCCGCGCACCACCTCAACATCTCCAACCATAGTTGTCAAAAGAATCTTAACACTCTTAGGACTCTTGAGATAATCCCTGGTTTCTTGATGAAATTGCTCATTGCGCAAAGCTCGTTTAGGCTGGTCAAAAAAGGTTAAATCTCCGTACAGAGAATTGACACTAAGGCTGACTTCTACATCCACTGGTACAATGATTCTAGTCGTACCGACCAGTTTTCTCAAGATGATGACATTATCATGATTGCTCAAAATCACGTGCTCTAGATGAATGGTATCCTTCCCCATAAGGCGAAAGAGATTGATATCATCAAAACGACAGGTCTGATAGCTTGAGAAGTGATGAAGATTTCCAAACCAGCGATTTTTCTCCTTCTTTACTGTCACAACATCTTCAAAGACCAGATTGGTGTCTTCTCTTTCCTGATTCATCATAGGATAAAGTAGGAAGAGACTATAAATCAAAGCCACAAAGATAGCTAAAATGACAAAGGGATTAAGCATGATGATAAAGAAAAATAGGATGCTCACTGCCACTAAAATGAGATTGTTTCCCTGTTTTCCAGTATAGTATCGAATCAGCAGTAAAAACAAGAGCAAAATAAGTAGAAAACGGGAAAAATGCTCTGATACCATCATAATCAGAGCTCCTGTCAATAAACAAGATTCAATAAATAGAAAAATTTGGAATTTTCGCATGTATCCGTCCTCTCCATTTTATTGTATCACAATTCCCAAAAGTCACATCAGTCTCAGGAATGAGAAAGAGACCGGGACTAATACTCAATGAAAATCAAAGAGCAAACTAGGAAGCGAGCCGCAGGCTGTACTTAAGTACGGCAAGGCGATGCTGACGTGGTTTGAATTTGATTTTCGAAGAGTATAAAATCCCGATCTCCTTACATTTGGTCTTTTGCTTCTTTTAATTTTCCATATAGGAGATAGTCGACCTCTTGCAAATCTTCAATCCTTGCACAATTAAGGGCACACATAATCAAACGTAGGTCTTCTTTCCAACTCTCAACAATGGAAATAACGACATCCACTGGGTAGTTTTCAACCAACTCTAACATGGTGCGTGAAAGCCCAACTGCTTTCGCTCCAAAGACCAAGCATTTGATGATGTCTAGTGGATTGCGAACCCCTCCGCTTACCAGAAGCTCCATCTTATCTTTCCAGTCTTGGGCATTGATAAGAGCCTGCATGGTCGATTGCCCCCAATCATTGAGGTAGTCCCGTTGACCGCTACGACGATTTTCGATATAGGCAAAACTAGTTCCCCCACGGCCAGACAAATCAACCGTACGTATGCCTATCTCATATGCCTTAGCAATAGTCTTCACATCCATGCCAAAGCCGACTTCTTTTAAAACAAGGGGAACTGAGATTTGCTCAGCATAATCTTTCAGATTGTTTTGCCATAATCTAAATTGACGCTCACCTTCTGGCATGAGTAATTCTTGCATGACATTCACATGAACTTGTAAGAGAAGAGGATTCATCTCTTTCACTGTTTGTAATCCTAGTTCTACAGGTTTGTCCAAGCCAATATTGGTTCCAAGTAGAAGGTTAGGGTGACTAGTTTTGACTGAGAAAGAATTGTCCGATGGATCCTTAAGAGCAGCACTGTAAGAACCTGTCACAAATAAAATTCCACAGGCCTCTGCCACCTGGGCCAATTTTTGATTGATTTCTCTGCCCCGATCACTCCCACCTGTCATGGCGTTAATATAAAAAGGAAAATCCCATTTTCGCCCTGCAAAATCTGTTGAAAGATCAATCTCATCTATATCATATAAGGGTAGTGAAGAGTGGATTAACTCCACCTCATCAAAACTATTATAAGAACTTTTTTGTTCAAGGGCATAGCGGATGTGCTCATCCTTCCGATTTGTCGTCATGTCCTATCCTTTCTTGATACAAGAGCTCAATCCCTAGATCAGCCCAGCGTTTTTTCAGTAATGTGGTCGAATCTTGGTCAAAACTGAGAGCAATCCCACAGTCTCCACCACCAGCACCACTACTTTTTGCAACAGCTTTTAAGTCTCGGCTGGCATCTTTTAATTGTCTGAGCGAAGGTGTGTAAATATCTGAACTCAAGCCTTCTAAAAGTTGGCTGGCTTGTTCTAGCAAGTCAATAATGGTTTCTTCTTGACCTTTCTGCAAAGCCTTTACCAAGTTAGCTACTGTTTCTTTTGAAGCTTGCAAGAAGTTGGTATTCATATTATCCTTGATTTGCTTGACCATATGGCTAGACACAGCTACTTCCTTGGTCCAACCAACCATAAAATCAAATTTCAAGCTCGTTTCAACATTTCTAATAGAAAAGCCCCAATCACGTGCTAATACAGTTGGCAAGTCTTCTTTTTCTAGCCATTCTGCCACTTTCTCACGTTCAAAAGACTGATAGAGGACCAGGTCTTCTGAAACGATACAGGCAATATCCCCCATGGAACCATTGTCCCCACGTATAAGAAGTACAGCACTCGCCAATTTAAACAAGAGTTCTCTGTCAGCTAATCTTTCATAGAAGGCAAGCATGGCCTTGATGACCAAGACAACTACACTACCACTAGAACCCAGACCAAATTTCTTCCCCTCACGCTCCATTTTCCCACGAATGTCTAGGGAGAAAGGCTGTAGTTCAACTCCTTGAGCAGTCAGGTATTCCTCTACTATGGCAACTGTTTCTTGAATCAAGGCATAAGAAGAATCCGGTCGCATGTCTACACTATAGGAAAACATATCTGAGTAGAGTCGATAAACTTCCGAAGACTCAATCTCAGCTGTCATATAGATGGGAATTGCCTTTATTAGCGCCAACTGTCCTGGTTCTAAAATGGCATACTCCCCAGCCCAATAGAGCTTCCCACAAGTTTTAACAATCGTCATCTTGGCTCAAATCCTTTGTTTTTGAAACGATTAAGCGATAGCGTTGACCTAAGAGTTCTGATAGATGTTCCAAGTCTTTTTCTAAACAAAGAACCTTTACATTAGGCCCCGCATCCATGGTAAAGTAGCAAGCTTCTCCTTGTTCTCTAAGCTGACGAACGAAATCCATAGCCTCATAACTCGCATCTGTGAGATAAGAGAACGGCGGATTTGCAGTTTTTGTCGTAGCATGCATGGCAAGAGCGTTTTTCTCTGTTAATACTCCAACTTTCTCAAAGTCATTTTCCTTGAGATAGACCAGCATATCCTTGTAGTCTTGTTCAGATTGACGAATCCACTCATCAAAAGTCGTTGAAGTTTCCACGCAGAGTTTCATGCCATCTCGACTAGAGATTGGTTTTTTCTGGTCTTCCAAGACCAACATGATCATTGCTAGTTTCAAGTCAGTTTCGACAGGATAGATTTCTCCACTATCCTTGTCCCAAGCTGCTAAGGGGCCATAAAAACTGCGAGATGAAGAACCTGATGCAAACTTAGCTTCCAAGGCTAACTCTTTACGATCTAGTCCTAATTGGAAATAGGCATTGCAAGCTTTTACCAGGGCAGACAAACCACTGGAACTTGAAGAAAGACCCGCTGCTGTTGGCATATTGTTCTTGGTATCGATACGAACAAAACCTGCTCCTTCAGGACGGTAACGGTCAATGATTTTACTCATCTTAGCATGCTCAGCTTCATTTTGCAACTGACCATTGATGTAGAAAGCATCCGAGCTTACATCTGCTGGTAAAGGAGAAAGTGTCGTCTCCGTATACATATTTTCTAAGGTTAGAGAGATACTGCTAGTTGCAGGAACCATCTCTTTTTCTGCTTTCTTACCCCAATATTTGATAATAGCAATATTGGCATAGGAACGTACTGTTACAGGCTTTCGATCCATGTCTGAACAGCTCCTTTCTCTTCTAATCTTTCTGCGAGTTCTTGTGCTTGACTGACATTAGCAACCAAGGTGATGATGCAGCCTCCTAGACCACCACCACTCATCTTGGCACCTAGAGCACCATGATCGAGAGCAGTTTCAACCAAGGCATCTGCCTCAGGGCTACTAACTCCGATTTCCTTTAGATTTCCATGAGCTTTGGTTAGAATTTCTCCCAGCTTCACGGCATCTTTTGTTTTTATTGCTTCTTCTGCTTCTTGGGTCAACTCTCCTAGCGCATGCAGGAAAGGTAAGGTATCCTTGCCCTTGCTCTCAACAACTTGGATAGCTTCACGAGTATGCCCATAAACACCAGTATCGGCAATGACCAGATAAGCTGATAAATCCATGGTTAATTCTTCAAAACCAACATTCTTGATAAAACGGATAGGTTGGTCACTAAGACAGGTCTTGGCATCCAAACCACTAGGATTCATATGGGCAATCATCTCCGCCCGATTGACTAAAATCTCTAACACATCATGTGGAAGTTCTGCTTGGTAATAATCAAATACCGCTCGAATGGCTGCAATGCTAATAGCTGCTGAAGAACCCATCCCACGTTTTTCTGGGATAGCCGAGTCAATTTGACAACGAATGCAAGCATCTTTGATATTCAGATACTCTAGGGAAGCATAGACAGCCATAGACAAGGTGTCCTCTTCAAACAGACGCCATGGTGTCGCTGCTGGAACCACCCGACAAGTCACCTCCACCTCTAAAAGAGGTAAAGAGATGGCTGGGTAGCCATAAACCACCGCGTGCTCTCCTATTAAAATAATTTTACTATGTGCCTGACCGACACCAACTTCTTTTGTCATTTAATCCTACTATCAGATGAAAATCATCTGTTTCTAGATAAAATTTTAGAACTTTATTCCTTTCTATTTTATTATATTTTCACAAAAAAAGCGATTGTTTCCTTTCACAATCGCTTGTTTTCATTATTGTACCCACTCACCATTATAGTTGACCTGGTAGCCACCTACTGTGGTATTTACAGCTAAGGCACCTGAACTATAGGCATAGTACCATTTACCATTAACTTGGAACCAGCCTGTCTTCATATCGCCATTACTTGCATTGAGGTAGTACCAAGTTGAGCCGTCTTGAAGCCAGCCTGTCGCCATAGCTCCTGATGAACGCAGATAGTACCAATAGCCATTGATAGAAACCCATCCTGTCTTCATATCGCCATTTTCAGCATCTAGATAATACCAAGTTGAGCCTTCCTGATACCAGCCAGTTGCCATAGCTCCTGATGAACGGAGATAGTACCACTTGTTACCAAGATATTGCCAACCCGTTTGCATAATGCCAGTTTCTGGGTCTAGGTAGTACCACGGAGCAGGTTTGCTTCTGTCAATGCCAAAAGTAACATGGAAATCTTGAGTCCAACCCTTAGCAATTTCACCAATTGGTAGTGGATAAGAAGAATCGTCGTTGGAATTTCCTAGCTTATTTAAATAATACCAATGACCATCTTCATAAATCCAACCTGTCTTCAAGGCGTAATCATCATCAAAGTAATAGGCTCTCTTCTCAGCAGATGGATTGTACTTTTCACCATATACTTTTCCTGTATTTTCAGACGATTTTGCCTCTAAGACTTGTTTCTCTTGCTGTTCTAGCAGAGCGCCATCCGGACCAAAGTAAAACCATTTTTGTTGGAGTCCAATTTCTTTTACTCCATGATTATCAAATAAATTATCTCGGTAACCTGTCCCAGGAATTTCTATGTATTGCCATCCAACTACCATTTCTCCTTTACCACCAAAATAGTAAGTTTTACCGTTTATTTTATGCCAATAGATTGCTTTATGATCATCTTTTACATAATATTTTCTATTATCCTTATCAACAAACTGTCCACCCGTGGTATCTGCAGATACAGTATTTGTCGCTAGCAAACCAAAGAAAAATGTTGCTAGTGCGACTTGCATCATTTTTTTCAAAAGCTTCATTTGTATCTCCTCCAAGATTAAATCCACTCACCAGATGAGGCGAAATTATAAACTTTACCATCGATAGTTTGGCTACCTGTAACCATTGCTCCATTTGAATTGAGATAATACCAGTTTCCATTTACTTTGGTCCAACCTGTCTTCATATCTCCATTACTTGCATTTAGGTAGTACCAAGTTGAACCATCTTTCACCCAACCAGTTGCCATGGCTCCTGATGAACGGAGATAGTACCACTTGTTACCAAGATATTGCCAGCCTGTTTTCATATCGCCATTTTCAGCATCTAAATAGTACCAAGTTGAACCATCTAGATACCAACCGGTCGCCATGGCTCCTGATGAACGGAGGTAGTACCACTTATTGCCAATTTGCTTCCAACCAGTTTGCATGATACCAGTTTCTGAATCTAGATAGTACCAAGCTGAACCATCATTTATCCAACCTGCACGTCTTTCACCACCAATATAGTTTTCTCCATTAATTTCCGTTTTAGCTAGATAATACCAATTAGACTGGTCATAAAGCCAACCTGTCTCTAAAGAATAATTTTGATTAAAGTAATAGTTCGTGTAATAACGCTTCTCTTCTTTGTCTTCACGTTTTTCCCCGTACTTTCTTCCAACACTGTCTTTAGTTTTAATCTCTAATGCTTTCCAACCAACAAACTCTTGTAGCACTCCATTCTGATCGAAGTAGTACCACTCTGACTTTGGAAAACCTTCTAATCTCACACCATTAGGGTAAGGACCAATTGTACTACCTTTAGATGGAAACGGGATATATTGCCAGCCGACAACCATTTCTCCTGATACATGATCAAAATAATAGTACTTACCATCAATCACTCGCCAGTAGGTTTCTTTGAGTTCCCCCTTCTTGTAGTAGGTTCTACCATTTTCTTGGACAAATTGCCAGCCTTCTGAATCAGCATCATCTGCAAATACTGTACTAGTTGCTAACAGACCAAAGAAGAAGACTGCTAGTCCAATTTGCATCAATTTTTTCAAAAATTTCATTCTTTTATCCTCCAAAATGATTATAGCAAATGTCTTTGCTTTCGTCAATATATTAAATTTAAGCCAACAAGAATCTACTCAAAATTTGCTTTGAACTGGCAGATAAGACTAACTAATTTGTTTAAAAATAAACTGATAGACAGCACAGGTTTAGCCTCATGAAATTTTCGATAAAGATGTTCGTTTATTTAAAGATCAAAAAAAGCAGTTACAAAACTGCAACTGCTTTCTATTCCTGCATGGTATAACCAACACCACGCACTGTTTTGATGTAGCTCTTTTGACCTTTGACATCAATCTTGCTCCGTAGATATCGGATATAGACATCTACGATATTGGTCTCTGTAGCACTTTCATACTTCCAGACACTCTCTAGCAATTGTTCACGAGTTAAGACTTTCTTACTCCCCATGAGTGTAGCTAAGAGGTCATATTCACGACGAGTGAGAGCAATCATTTCATCGCCACGATAGACCGTGTGATTTTCAACATCAATTCTCAGATTTCGGTAGGCTGTTGGCACCTTCATCTGATTACAATGCTGATCAATAAAATCACGTCCACGGAAAATCGCTGAAATTCTCTCAACCAAGTTTTCGATAATGACTGGCTTATAGATGTAAGAAACTGCAAACCGCTGAATGACTTCCAGCTCTTCTTGCAAGTCTTCCCAATGATCCAAGATCATGATGACAGAAGCAGGTTTAGTTCGACTCAGCCTTTCAGCAAAGTCCTGAGCCGTCATATCTCCCAGATTAAAGTTCAATAAAATCAAATCATAATCTGTCTGAAGAGCCAGAGAAAGGGCTTTTTGCCCCTCCTCTACTAGATCAACCCGATAGTGCTCTTTCTGGAGTTCCAAACTTAAAAAATGAGCTAGATTTCTTTCTTTTTCAAGCAATAAAATCCGTTTCCCCATAGCTTGGCCTACTTATTTTTCGTCATACCAAGAATAGTGGAAGGTTCCTTCTTTGTCTTTACGTTGGTAAGTGTGAGCACCAAAGTAGTCACGTTGCGCTTGAATCAAGTTAGCTGGAAGGTCAGCTGAACGGTAGCTATCATAGTAAGTAATAGCTGCTGAGAAGGTTGGTACTGGTACACCAGCTTGAACAGCAAGAGCTACGATATCACGCACTGCTTGTTGGTACTTAGCAGTAACATCCAAGAAGTACTCATCCAAAAGAAGGTTAGCAAGGTCTGCATCACGGTTGTAAGCATCTGTAATCTTTTGCAAGAAACGAGAACGGATGATACAGCCATCACGCCAGATAGAGGCGATGTCTGCAAATGGCAAGTTCCAGTTGTTTTCTTTAGAAGCTACACGCAATTGAGCAAAACCTTGTGCGTATGAAATGATTTTTGAGAAGTAAAGGGCTTGACGGATCTTTTCAATCAACTCAACCTTGTCGCCTTCAAATTTGAAGGCAGCTGGTTTTGGAAGCACCTTGCTAGCGTGTACACGTTCTTCTTTGTAAGTAGAGATGTAACGCGCAAATACTGACTCAGTGATGAGTGACAATGGTACACCAAGGTCAAGTGATGACTGGCTAGTCCATTTACCAGTTCCCTTGTTACCTGCAGCATCCAGGATGTAATCTACGATTGGTCCATCTTGACCTTCATCATCTTTACGTCCAAGGATGTCAGCAGTGATTTCAATCAAGTAGCTATCCAACTCACCCTTGTTCCACTCAGTAAAGATTTCAGCCATGTCTTCTGCAGAGAGTCCAAGCAAGTGTTGCATAAGATCATAGCTTTCTGCGATCAATTGCATATCACCGTACTCGATCCCGTTGTGGACCATTTTCACGTAGTGACCAGCTCCATCAGGACCGATGTACGTCACACATGGTTTGCCATCTTCTGGTGCTTTTGCAGAGATTTCTTCAAGAACATCAGCCACCAATTCATAGGCTTCTTTTTGTCCGCCAGGCATGATAGATGGTCCTTCGAGGGCACCTTTTTCACCACCTGAAACCCCTGTACCGATAAAGTTGATACCTGAGTTAGCTAATTCTTCATTACGACGGATGGTATCTTTGTAGAAAGTATTTCCTCCGTCGATCAAGATATCACCTTTATCCAAGTGTGGAAGAAGGGCTTGGATCGTAGCATCTGTACCAGGTCCAGCTTGAACCATGAGCATGATACGACGTGGTTTTTCAATTGAATTTACAAAACTTTCAACGTCATAGCTTGGCACAAAGTTCTTTTCAGGGTGGCAAGCAATTACATCTTCTGTTTTTTCTTTACTACGGTTATAAATAGCAACTGTGTAACCACGAGATTCGATATTTAGGGCAAGGTTACGACCCATTACGGCCATACCTACGACACCAAAGTTAGCTTTTGTCATGTGACACTCCTCTTATTTAATATGTTTTATTTTATCATGTTTATCTGTGAAAAGAAAGAATTTTGTAACAATTTGACTAGTAGTCTAAATCATCCGCATGTCCAGATCCATTTCCTACAAAATATCCTGTCTTACAGTTAAGGGTAAAGAGATAGGTTCCATCAGGTTTATACAGATTGTAATAGCCATTACCATTAACAATATTCACAGGTTCCAAAATGTATTGGTTACCCGTGATGTAGCCACGCGCACGTGAGGTCGCAAGGATTTGCTCCAGAACACCATCGGTAAAGGTCCAGGCAGGATTACTACTATCGTTTACAGCAGATTGATTATACGGCACTCGGCTAGCGCTTCTTTGCAAATTAACACCTTCGCTTGATAATCCACTATCAAGGATATTGTTAGCCGAAGCAGATTCACCAGTGGAAGTTGATGGACTAGTGGAGTTGCTAGCATTACTTTCAGTAGTTGAACTTGACTCTGTTTGATTCGATGAGCTTGCTTGACTACTACTTGAGCTAGTAGAAGATGAAAGTTGGCTCTTACCAAGGCTAATAGCCTTATCTAGCAGTTTGTCAATCTCTGTATTACCAGTCTTAACTTCGGTAAATTTGGCATCTGCCTTAACCTTAGCATTCGTATCTAAGACACCATCAGTGATAGCTGGGGTTTCAAACTGAGCATTGACATCTTGAACTGCCTTGATTTGTGTTTCAAGACTATCATATTTTGACTTAACGAGAGTATGTTCTCTCGCCCCTTCAAGTTTGTCCAAAAGGGCTTTAAGCTGACTCAATTGACCAAATTGACTGTTTTTTAAAGCAGTCTTATTTTGGTCAGTATAAAAAGTGTCATATAAACTATTGAATTGATCTAGAATCGCCTGGTTACTCACCAAGCCAGCATCAGATGATTGAGACTGAATTTCTTGTGAAGTGCGAGAGATTTGACGGTAGACATAGTAGCCGCTTCCTAAAATAAGAATAATAACTGCTACTACTGCCGATAAGATAAACCATACTTTTTTGTTCTGTGGTTCATCTTCTGCTTGAGAAGAGCGAGACAGGGATTGAAGTTCCTCTTGCAAAGCTTCATCATCCTCAACCACAAGGGCCTCCGTTGCAGGTTCCACTAAGTTTTTATCCATAACCAAGGTTTCTTCTAGTGGTGGGAGGATGAATTCTTGACCTTCTTTTCCCTCTTCTTCATCAAACTTCTCTGATTCAGAGACTTCTTCTACTGATTCTGCCTCTTCTTCAATCGTTTCTTTGGCATCTTGAAGCAAATCATCTAAACTTTGAAGTTCCTCTTTCTTAGCCTGAATGTTTGTAAATTTATCAGCCTCGATTTCTTCACGGTGTTGTTTAATGTATTTGTCCAAAATGGTATCATCAGGAGTTACTCCTGCTTCGATTTCTTCATTTTTTCGAATAACCTGTCCAACCGTTAAATCCTTAGCTTCCTCAAAATCAAACTGAGGTTCTTGGGAGGTATTCTCCGGTTCTAACATTTCTTCTTTTTTATCCTTTGGATCCATGGCAACTCCTTTCTAATCTAGGGGTTTCTTTTAACACGTTGACCAAAATATTGATATAAATCAACTTTCAAAGTACCATTATAGAGTTTTCGTTTTTTATCCGCCTGACTACCATACTTGCTTTCAAAAGCTTCATCACTAGTCAGGATAAACTTACTCCAAGTCTTGAGAGGTTCAAAAACCTCACCCATTTCAGCATAGAGTTTAGTCACTCCTGCATCATCTGACAAACGTTCTCCATAAGGTGGGTTAGAGATAATAACTCCATTAACCTTGTCCGAACGCAAATCCTGCACACGCATCTGCTTAAAGAGAATATCACCAGATACTCCTGCAGCCTGGGCATTTGCCTTAGCAATTTCCACCATGCGTCCATCTATATCACAGCCCATGATATCCAGTTCAATCTCTCGATCTATTTGCTTACTAGCTTCAGTTCTGACTTCTTGAATCAAGCGGTCACTGACCCAGTTCCATTCTTCAAAAGCAAAGGAACGACGCAAACCTGGTGCCATCTTACGTGCAATCATTGCCGCCTCAATACAGAAAGTTCCAGAACCACAGGTTGGATCAATCAAAGGTTTATCTGGATACCAGTTTGACAGTTGCAAAATCGCCGCTGCCATATTCTCCTTGATCGGAGCTCCACCCTTTTCAGTGCGGTAACCACGCTTAAAGAGACTTGAGCCAGTCGTATCAATCATGACAGTCGCCACATCTTTCAGAATAGAGACCTCAATCTTAAACTCAGGTCCATTCTCCATGAGAGGAACACCCTCTGGCCGTGCATAATGTTTTTGCAATTTCTTAACAACTGCCTTCTTAGATATCGCTTGTACACTCGGTTCATTGTGTAATTTTGACTTAACACACTTAGCCTTGGAAATTGGGAAACGGGCCCCAAGTGGGAAATAGTTTTCCCAATCTAAGGCAAAAACACCTTGAAAGAGTTCTTCAAAGGTTTTTGCTGGAAATGTTCCCACAACGATTTTGATCCTATCCGCAGCTCTTAGCCACAGGTTGGTTTGGATGATTGCTTTCACATCACCTTGAAAACGAACACGCCCATTCTCAACTTGACAATCATAACCCAAATCTCTTACTTCACGTCCAACTACAGCTTCCAAACCCGCCGCAGCAGTCGCAATTAAATTAAATGTTTGTTTCATTTCAGTCTTTTATAGACCTTTCTTTGTTCACTTTAAAAAATGAGGTTGAGAAATATGTCTCAGCCCCAACCTATATGCAATTTTCTATAAGCCATGTTTTGTTCCAGAAGTGACTAGGACCACTTCCTTCGATAATCATCTGTCTACCACTAGCAGCTCTAGCTGATAGCAGTCAGAGTACTACGTTCGTTTCCGCGCACTCCATGCCCCGACCAAAATTTGGGTTGCTAGCTTGAGGGGTTTACCGCGTTCCACTCTCTCCGTTTCCAGAAAGACTCCGTCACTGTGGCACTTTCAAGCCTACTCTGACCTATCAAAAGACTTAGCCATTTCAACTGCCGTAACGATTTCTCGTCCCTAGGCTTATGGTTTCGCCTAGCACAAACACTACAGGCATCACAGCCTGTGCTAGCATGGACTTTCCTCATGAAAAGAAACTCTCTTCACGCGATTATCCAAAAATTGCACAATAAAATCATTCTTAGAAATCAGAATTATCCAAGATTTGTTTGCCAAATACTTCTTTTTCAAGACGATTCAAACGTTTCAAAATATCAAAGTTTGTCATTGAAGTCGTACTTCCAAGCTCTGCTGATTCAGAAGCTACTGGTGTCACTTGAGGTTTTTTCGACAATTCCTCCTTCAACTCTGCAATTTCTAAACGGAGTGACTTCACTAGTGCAGCATAAGTTTCATAATCCTTGATGACATCATCCAAAAATTCATCCACTTCTGCTTTACTATATCCACGTACTTCTCTTCCAAATTCCTGTTCAAAAATATCCTTCGCTGTAAAAATAATACTTGCCATGTCTCTCTCCATTCTCAGTTGCTAGTATTATTATATAAAAAAAGGCAAACAAAAAGCAAGGTCAAAGGCTCAATTTTCGGAAAAATTTTGGGCTACTTCATTCAATTCTTCAAATGTTAATCTTTTTGTAACATAGTTGTCTTTCTTTTTCATCAGTTCGTAAAAATATCTCAGTTTTGTTTCATTTTCCTCATCATAAAAAAGATAGACCCCATCTGTATTTTCAAGCAAGAAAATCTGATAATCTCTTAATTGTCCCTTATGTTCATATTTGGGATAAGCATACTTGACAAAATCAACCTGCTTAAATTCACTAAGTTTGACTTGATTCCCCTCATTCCAATTATCTCCATGAGTTTCAAAATCAAAAATAGTTGCTAGTTGGAAACCAAAGTCATCTTTCATTTCTTTGGCCACCTCTAAAACCCAGTATTCAAAGCCCAATGTACCTGTAAATACTAGCCATTTGAGACCATCTTCTGCTAGTTTTTCCAAATCACAACGAATTGCTTTTTTGATAATTTTTAGGCGAATATCCTTGTCATTAAATAATCCTAGATCAAAGGAAGAATAGCCTAAAATCAAGGCTGTATGCATTTTTTCACCCTTTCTGTCTACGTTTATGGTATAATAAAGTGATGTTATTGTACCAATAAGGAGAACTATGGTCAACTATCCGCATAAGATTTCATCGAAAAAAAGGCAGCTCCCCACTTCACAAACTAAAAATTTCGCAAATCGTGGGATGTCCTTTGAAAAGATGATTAACGCTACAAACGACTATTATCTGACACACGGTTTGGCTGTCATCCATAAGAAACCGACTCCAGTGCAGATTGTCCGTGTAGATTATCCGCAACGTAGTCGTGCTAAAATTGTCGAAGCTTATTTTAGACAAGCATCTACAACCGACTATTCAGGAGTTTATGAAGGATTTTACATCGATTTCGAAGCTAAGGAAACCAAGCAAAAATATGCTATTCCGATGAAGAACTTCCATCCTCATCAGATTCAACATATGGAACAAGTCCTTGAACAAAAAGGGATTTGCTTTGTCCTTCTTCACTTTTCTTCTTATCAAGAAACGTATTTATTGCCGGCATTTGACCTCATCCGTTTTTATCATCAGGATATGGGGAAAAAGTCTATGCCGCTTGACTATATTAGAGAATTCGGTTTTGTGATTGAGCATTCCGCTTTCCCACAAATTCCTTATCTCGATACAGTCAAACAACATTTACTAGGTGGTAAAACAATATGAACAAACAAACTATCTTGCGCATCGTTAAATACCTTAGCATTGGCTTGCTAAGTCTATTTATCGCATCTTTCCTGCTTGGTGGTGGTGTCTTTCTATACTATGCAAACAAGGCTCCTGAACTTTCGGAGAGCAAGCTTGTTGCAACTACTTCAAGTAAGATTTATGACAGTAAAAATGAGCTAATCGCTGATTTAGGCGCTGAGCGTCGTGTCAACGCTCAAAGTAGTGAAATTCCTACTGACCTTGTCAATGCGATTGTCTCTATCGAAGATCACCGTTTCTTTAACCATAGAGGACTCGATAGCATCCGTATAGCTGGAGCTTTCCTACGTAACCTTAGTAGTAGTGGTGGGCTCCAAGGGGGATCTACCCTGACCCAGCAGTTGATTAAGTTGACTTACTTCTCAACATCAACAGCGGATCAAACTCTATCCCGTAAAGTTCAAGAAGCATGGTTAGCCATTCAATTAGAACGGACAGCAACCAAGCAGGAAATCTTGACCTATTACATTAACAAAGTCTACATGTCAAATGGTAACTATGGTATGCAGACTGCTGCAGAGAACTATTATGGCAAGGATCTAAAAGATCTTTCTATTCCGCAACTAGCACTCTTAGCAGGTATGCCACAGGCTCCAAACCAATACGACCCTTATTCACATCCTGAAGAAGCTCTTGAAAGACGTAATCTCGTCTTGTCAGAAATGCAAAAACATGGTTACCTCACTGCTGAACAATATGAAACAGCCATCAATACACCAATCACTGATGGACTTCAAAGTCTAAGAGCTGTTAATAGTTATCCTCAGTATATGGATAACTACCTTAAAGAGGTTATTGACCAAGTAGAACAAGAAACAGGCTATAACTTATTAACAACGGGAATGGAAGTCTATACAAACGTTGACCAAGAGGTACAAAAACGCCTTTGGGACGTCTACAATACTGACGAATACGTTGATTATCCAGATGATGATCTTCAAGCGGCTTCTACTATCGTGGATGTCACAAATGGTAAAGTCATTGCCCAACTCGGTTCTCGTCACCAATCAAGCAACGTATCCTTTGGTATTAACCAAGCGGTGGAAACCAACCGTGACTGGGGTTCTACTATGAAACCAATCACAGACTATGCTCCCGCACTTGAGTATGGCATCTATGACTCAACAGCATACATGCTTAAAGATGCTCCTTACAACTATCCAGGTACAAATATTCCTGTTTACAACTGGGATAAATCATATTTCGGAAACATTACCCTTCAATATGCTATCCAACAATCCCGTAACGTTACAGCAGTTGAAACGCTTGAAAGGGTCGGATTAGACCAGGCTAAAACTTTCTTAAATGGGCTAGGAATTGATTACCCAACTATGGTTTATGCTAACGCCATTTCAAGTAATACAACTGAAACAAATAAAAAATATGGTGCTAGCAGTGAAAAAATGGCCGCTGCCTATGCTGCTTTTGCCAACGGTGGTATCTACCACAAACCAATGTATATCAATAAGGTTGTCTTTAGTGACGGCAGTTCAAAAGAATTCTCTGACGCTGGAACGCGCGCTATGAAGGAAACAACTGCCTACATGATGACAGAAATGATGAAAACTGTACTTACCTACGGAACAGGTCGTGGTGCCTATATGTCCTGGTTACCTCAAGCAGGTAAGACGGGTACATCTAACTATACAGATGATGAAATTGAAAATTACATTAAGAGATACGATTATGTCGCACCTGATGAAAATTTTGTAGGATATACCCGTAAGTATTCTATGGCTGTTTGGACAGGTTACTCTAATCGCCTTACTCCTATCACAGGAGATGGTTTCAGAGTTGCTGCAAAGATCTACCGTTCTATGATATCCTATCTCTCAGAAGATGATTCCCCTGGTGACTGGACAATGCCAGAAGGAGTTTATAGAAGTGGTGAATTCGTCTTCAAAAACGGAGCACGAAGTAACTGGATTCCACAGTCAACTCAAGCAAGTACGACAACTGAGAGTTCAAGTTCAACTTCCACAACGGAAACTCAAGCTCCTTCTACCGAAAATACGAACGGCACTACAAATCCAAATGCCTCAGTACCAAATACAACTACAAATACTCAACAACAAAACCCAGCCCCACAAAATACACAAGGGCAACAATAAAACATGATAAAGAGAGTGGGACAGAAATCGGTAATTCGATTTCGTCGTCCCACCTCCGCACAGTTGAGTAGGGCTGTAAAAGCTGATAAAATCAGCGTAGTAGAGCCCACTCAACCACTGCGTCTTTCTCGACAATCCAAATACAATTGAGAGGCTAGGACTTTTGTCCCAGCCTCTTTTCTTGTCCACCACAGAAGGAAGTCAAAATTTTAACAATTGAATGCAAAGAGTGGAGTTAGTTCCCTAACTCCACTGACTATTATTTCACATGGTTTGCAAGATCTTCTTGCGCTTTTTTATTAGATTCTTCTTTTTCTTTCTTCCATTTATCTTGAGCTTTTTGATATTCATCAGCAGTTACTGGTTTATCTTGAAGTTCAAGGTACTTGTACAAGAGGGCTTCACTCATACCCTTGTTACCTGAGTATGCAAATGGAAGGGTGAATGGTACCATCTTAGACAACATTGGACGTCCAGTTTGAGAAGTTGTTGGGATAATCAAAGCGCTATCTGTCAACCAAGCTTGGGCAGCAGCATATTTATCATAACGTTTTGAAACATCTGTGTCTTCATTACCAGCTTCAACAACCATCTTTTCGTAATCTTCCAAACCAACTTGTTTGGCAGCAGCATTGTTTGTACCAGCATCAAATCCTAGATAAGTCTTAGTATTTTCACCAACAGATGGTTTGATGATATCAAGGTAAGTAGATGGGTCGATATAGTCTGGTGACCAACCAACGTTATCTGAGAGATCCCAATCTTCTCCAGCAGCTGTTTCAGCAAAGTAGGTAACATTAAGAACTTCATCTTTTTGAAGTTGTTGAATGTCAATGACAACATTGTCAGTTCC
Source organism: Streptococcus infantis (assembly GCF_047463615.1). Taxonomy (GTDB): domain Bacteria; phylum Bacillota; class Bacilli; order Lactobacillales; family Streptococcaceae; genus Streptococcus; species Streptococcus infantis_X. The sequence continues at coordinate 146,541 of NZ_JASHDO010000004.1, forward strand.
TAACGTTGCTTCAAGCGATTGTTTCAATGATTGAACACGTTGAACTTTTGTAGTATTAGTCTGGTCAACTGGCATATCCAAATGAATTGGGAATTGAACGCCTTCTGCTTGGAGAGCTGTCTTAGCTTTAGCAAATTCTGCTTTTGCTTTTTCAGGATTGTAAAGACCATCTTGAGCGTCGTCTAGATTAACATCTTTCCATTCATCACCATAGGTCACCAATTTTTCCTTAACTAAGTCACCAAAGTTTTTACCATCTGCTTGAACAAATGTTGGTGGTACGAACAAGTTACGAAGGAGTTTGCTTGCTCCACTTTCTCCATTAACTTGAGAAGCATATGCTGTTCTATCGAAACCGAAGGCAATAGCTTGACGGAAGTCTTTGTTAAGAAGAGCTTTCTTAGTTGAAGTCTTTTGCTCATCTGTAGTCTTAGAAGTATATTTGTAAGACTGACGGTCAATATTTGTACCAACTAAGAAAGTAGCAGAATCTTGTGGTGTATAAACGATATTGTCTTTAAACTCTTTTTCAAGTTCAGAGTAGCTTCCACTTGTTGGGAAGAGACGAGCCATTGAGAAACCACCATCTTTAAAGGTTTCTGCAAGTTTGTTATTGTCTTGACCATCCCAGAATGAAAGTTTTACTTTATCAATATGAACATTGTCCTTATCCCAGTAGTTTGGATTCTTTTCAAATTCTACTGAAGATTTTGCTACCAATGATTTCAACAAGAAAGGACCGTTGTAAAGAATACTGCTTGGATCTGTCGCTTTTGCAAAATCTACTCCCTTAGAATTCAAGAACTCTTCATTAACTGGAGCTAGAATACCCATGGTTGTCTTAGAGTTCCAGAAGCTTTCTGGTTTATTCAAAGTGTATTGAACAGTTTGATCATCAATTGCCTTGATTCCAACTTCTGAGAAGTCTTTTACTTCACCTTTTACATAAGCATCAAGACCTTTAATGGATTCTTGAACAAGATAAAGGGCTTCTGACTTATTATCAGCTGCATATTTAAGACCTGTTACAAAGTCTTGAGCTTTCACAGGTGCATACTCTTCACCTTCAGAAGTGTACCACTTAGCATCTTTACGGATTGTATAAGTGTAAGTCAAACCATCTTTAGAAACAGACCAGTCTTCTGCCATAGATGGCACGAAGTTCCCGTAACGGTCATTCTCCATCAAACCGTCAACCACATTACTTGTGATATTCGCAACCGCAGCCTTACCTGTTGTCAGATAGTTGAGGCTATCTGGATCTGTTTCATAAACGTAAGAAAAAGTTTTCTCACCTTTTGCACTAGAGCCTGAACCTGAACAGGCTGCTAAAACACCTGACGCTAACAGAGTCACTCCTGCTAGGGCCATTACTTTTGAAAATTTCATAATAAACTCCTTTTTGACTTTTTATACATTATAGTCCCTTTTCAGCCATGTGTCAATACAATTTTCAGAATTTTTCAAATTGATTTTAAAATATGACTTATTTAAAAATTCCAACTCATATCTAATTCTCTTTTAAACAAGCTAACACGGAAAATATCCGTCCTTAACATTTGTCAACAGACACCTTTGTGATATAATGAAAGAAGAAAGTTGAAAGGAATTACCATGACCAAAGAAGTTATTGTTGAAAGTTTTGAACTTGACCACACAATCGTTAAAGCTCCCTATGTTCGTTTAATCGGAGAGGAAACTGGACCAAAAGGTGATATCATCTCTAATTTTGATATCCGCTTGGTTCAACCAAATGAAGATTCTATCCCTACTGCGGGGCTCCATACTATCGAGCACCTCTTGGCTAAGCTGATTCGTACTCGTATTGATGGAATGATTGACTGTTCACCATTTGGATGTCGTACAGGTTTCCACATGATTATGTGGGGGCGTCACACTAGCTCTGAAATCGCAGCAGTCATCAAGGATTCACTCAAAGAAATCGCTGAAACGACAACTTGGGAAGATGTCCCAGGAACAACTATTGAATCTTGCGGAAACTACAAGGATCACAGCCTATTTTCAGCCAAAGAATGGGCAAAATTGATTCTCCAACAAGGAATCTCAGACGATGCCTTTGAACGCCATGTCATTTAACAAAAAAAGAACCAGTTTTTTCAACTGGTTCCTTTTTTATTCTTAAAACCTTGATTTAGGCTTTTTCACGAATGACCAAAACACCATCTTCCATATCAGCTTCTAGGTGTTTAGCATCAAGATTATCCAAATGGAAGTCTGTTACTTTATCACGGATTTGTTGTTCAACCACACGACGGAGTGGACGAACACCCATGACTTCATCGTAACCTTCTTCAGTCATGTATTCTTTAGCTGCATCGCTCACTGCCAAGTCGATTTCTTTCTTAGCAAGTGTCTTATTGACATCAATCAACATCAAATCGACAATCTTAGAAAGGTCTTCCTTGCTCAAGTGTGAGAATTCAATCACAGCATTGAAACGGTTGAGGAATTCTGGACGGAAGTAAGGTTTCAAACGATCCATCAATTCTGGTTTGTCTGCATCTTCTGTCAAGTTCGCTTCATAGCCAAATCCTGCGTTTGAAGTTGCGATAATTACGGTATTCTTGAAGTTTACAGTGTTACCTTGACCGTCTGTTAAACGACCATCATCCAATACTTGAAGAAGAAGAGTAATCACTTGAGGGTCAGCCTTTTCAATCTCATCAAGAAGGACGATTGAGTATGGATTGCGACGAACACGTTCAGTCAATGTATTGTTGTTGTCATCGTAACCAACATAACCAGCAGTAGTACCAATCAATTTAGAAACGGCTGTACGATCGCTGTATTCTGACATATCCAAACGGATGATAGCATCCTTAGTTCCGAACATATCAAGAGCCAATTGTTTAGCCAACTCAGTCTTACCAACGCCAGTAGGTCCTACAAAGAGGAAGCTACCGATTGGGCGATTTCCTTCATCAAAACCTGCACGGTTACGACGGATAGCACGTGCCACTGCTTCAACGGCTTTATCTTGACCGATAACTTTCGTTTGCAAACGGTGACCCATGTCTTTCAAACGTTCGATATCAGTTGCACCCATTTGTGATACTGGAATACCAGTCATACGTTCTACAGACTCAGCTACGTCATTAACAGTCGCTGTCACCTTGTGATCTTCAGTATGGTTGGCAATTTGTTTTTCAAGTTCTTCGATACGAATTTTTGCATTAAGGGCTGCTTCGTAATCTTCTTTAGCAGCTGCAGCTTCTTGTTTAGCTTTTTCTTCTTCAATTTCATGTTCCACAGCATGTACATCTGTCACTGGGTGTTGTGCTGCCAAGTGAGCAGCTGTCACATCGACCAAGTCGATAGCCTTATCTGGCAAGCTACGTTGTGGAATATATTGAACAGAATAATCAACAGCAGCTTTCAATACTTCATCTGGCAAGATAACATTGTGGTGTTGTTGATAAAGATCACGAATCCCTTGGAGAATCTTGAAAGTATCTTCAGCTGATGGTGCATTAACTTTTACTTCGTTGAAACGACGAGCAAGGGCCGCGTTTTTCAAGATGGTATTACGATATTCATCTTGGGTTGTTGCCCCAATCACTGTCAATTCACCACGTGAAAGAGCAGGCTTCAAGATATCCGCAAGACCTTTAGACCCTTGACCATCCCCTGTGCTACCTGCGCCAAGGATTTGGTGAATTTCATCGAAGAAGAGGATAATATTTCCAGCTTCTTTGACTTCGTTTACTAAGTTTTGAATGTTTTCTTCAAAGCTACCACGGTATTGAGTACCAGCTTCAAGTCCAGAAATATCAATTGAAATAATTTCTTTATTCTTGATAGCAGCTGGGACATCCCCATTCACAATAGCTTGGGCAAGACCTTCTACTACTGCCGTTTTACCAACACCAGCATCACCGACTAGAACTGGGTTATTCTTTGTACGACGAGAAAGGATTTCAGATGTTTCTTGAATTTCCTTGTTACGTCCAATAACCGGATCTAACTTACCTTCACGAGCTTCAGCTGTTAAGTTACGTCCAAGTTTTGCAAGAATACCATCTTGTTTCATAGCTTTACCTTGAACATACTGAGCTTGGCCACTTCCTTCACTAGGAAGTTGACCTGTTTGACGATATATCGCGAATTCTTCAGGAGTTACTTCACGACCGTTAATTAAGTAACGACGGTTTTCTGAACTGTATCCACGCATACCGCCCATTAATTGGTTAAACAAATCATCCATGTTGTTAAAGTTATTAAAGTTGTTGTTCATATTTCATACCTCGTTTGTTTTCAAAATTAGTTAGTCAAATTAATTTGACTTTCTCTGACCTTTGTTTTAAAAAATTTAGACTAGCTACTTGCTACTCTACGTATAATTTCTGGTTCTTCTTTATCCGATACAAATTTTGTAATCGTACTTCTAAAAATACTAATATTAAACATAGGTTGCACCTCTTTTCTAGGTTTTACCCATACTTTAATCTTAAGATGAATTACACAATCACCTTAAAATCAAGGTTTTCTAAGGATTTCCTTATCCTTATGTTCTTAGTATATCACTTTAGTCAGTATTAGTCAATAGTTTTGACTAATTTTGACCAACTTTTTTTAAATATTTTTTTATAGCAAAAAACCAGTCAAAATGACTGGTTTTATTTACTATTTATGAATCTTAGCTCAATGCATCATCCATTGAAAGAACTTCGTGGAAGACACGTTGTGTCAATTCAGTTTTTTGTTCTGGAGTGAGGTATTTAGTGTTTACACAGTATCCAGAGATACGTACGATTACGTCTTCACCTGACATGATCTTTTCGTAAACATCGTTCAAGTCCATAACGTTCAAGTTAACGTGTTGTCCACCGTTTTCGAAGTAACCATCAAGGATTGTTACCAAGTTATCAACTTGTTCGTCACGAGTTTTACCAAGAGCACGTGGTGATACTTGAGTTGTCAATGAGATACCATCAGCTGCGTAACCAAAGTCAAGGCTAGCAAGTGAGTTCAAGTTTTGCAACCATCCACCTTTAGCTTTGTTAGATGGGTTAGCACCTGGTGAGAAGAATTCCAATTTAGACAAGTTCACTGAACCATCTTCGTTGAGGTATACACCTTTGTGGACTGGTGAGTTACCAGTTTGTTTAGAGTAAGCAACGTTAGATGTGATTGTCAAAAGTGATACTGTAGCTTCTGCGTTCTTGTAAAGTTTGTGGCTACGTAGACGAGTTGTGTAAGCTTCGATCAACCATTCTGCCAATTCGTTTGAACGTGGGTCATCTTCACCCCAACGTGGGTATTCACCGATTGTTTCGTAATCGTAGATGTAGCCATTTTCATCACGGATTGGTTTAACTGTAGCGTACTTGATAGCTGACAATGTATCAACAGTGTTAGCGAATCCACAGATACCGAATCCCATGTTAGCACGTTGTTTAGTTGGCAAGAAGGCCATTTGAACAGCTTCGTAGTTGTACTTATCAGTCATGTAGTGGATGATGTTCAAAGCATCTACGTAAGTGTCAGTCAACCAGTCAAGAGATTTTTCAAAGTTTGCTTTAACTGATTCGAATTCAAGAACTTCGTCGCGGATTGGTTCGATGTCAAATACTTTGTAGTCTTTATGAACATCGTCGTAACCACCATTCAAACCAGTAAGAAGAGCTTTAAGAACGTTAACGCGAGCACCGAAGTACTGGATGTTGTGACGTTGTTCTTCGTTTTCTGGGTCAAGTGGAGATACACAACATGAGATACAGCTCATTTCACCGTATCCATCTTTAGCCATTGTTGTAACACCTTCGTATTGGATTGAAGAGTGTTTGTGGCTCATGTGCATACAGTAGCGACGGAAGTTGTATGGCAATTTGTCAGTCCAAAGAACTGTCAAGTTTGGTTCTGGAGAGTTACCGATGTTGTCAAGAGTGTTCAAGAAACGGTAGTCCATCTTAGTAACACGGTGACGACCGTCGTTACCCATACCAGCCATAGAAGTTGTGATGAAGGTTGGGTCACCTGAGTACAATTGGTCATAAGCTTTTGTACGAGCAAATTTAACTGTACGAAGTTTCATAACGAAATCATCAACAAATTCTTGGATTTCTGATTCAGTAAATGTACCACGGGCAAGGTCACGTTCTGCGTAGATATCCAATACGATTGGCACACGTCCTAGAGATGTAGCTGCACCGTTGATAACACGGCAGACAGCCATGAAGGCGATGTTTACCCATTGGATAGCTTCTTTAACGTTCATCGCTGGTTTACGAACGTCAACTCCGTAAAGGTCACCTAAGCGTACAACTTGTTGCAATGCTTGATATTGAAGGTTGATTTCTTCACGAAGACGGATTGTTTCTTCATCGATTTCTTCGATTGCATTCCAGTCGTTTACTTTTTCTTGCATCAAGTAGTCTGCACCGTAAAGAGCAAGACGTGCATAAACACCGATAATACGTCCACGTGAGTATGCATCTGGAAGACCAGTTACAGTGTGAGCGTGGCGAGCACGACGGATGTTTGAAGTATAAGCACGGAAGATACCATCGTTAACAGTTGTTACGTATTTAGTGAAAATTTCGTGAACAGCTGGGTCTGGCTCGTATCCATTTTCTTTCAAAGTAGTTTCAGCCATACGGATACCACCTTTTGGCATGAAGTTCAATTTGAAGAGTTCGTCATTTTGGATACCAAAGATAACTTCGTTTTCTTTATCGATGAATCCTGCAGGGATATCAGCGATAGATGTTGGACGAGTGTCCATTGGGAAACGAGTTTCTTCGTAATGTGCTTTAGTTTCTTCTACGATTTTTTTGATGTGAAGTGAACGTTCTGTTGGTCCTGCAAGGAAGCTTTCATCTCCATCATAAGGTGTGTAGTTTGCTTGAACAAAGCGTGACACACTTGCTTTTTCTTTCCAGTCAACACCTTTAAAGCCTTCCCAGGCTTTGTCAAAAATGTCTTGTGCTTCAACAACTGTCTTAACAACCATGTTAATGTCCTCTTTTTTCTTTCTAGTAACAGTCATCTGTTACATTCATGTACTCAGTATAACATACAGTAAACGATTTCAACAAGTAGAAAATCTCTTTTTTAGCACTTTCTTTTCTAATACAGTTGTTATTTTGTCATAAACTGTATTATAGTTTTGAAAAGAATTACTTGGTTTTCATTTTTTCAGAAAAAGAGTATAATAGAAAAGAAGAACACCCTAGCAAAGGAGATAACATGCTGATTTTTCCTTTAATGAACGACACATCAAGAAAGATCATCCATATTGACATGGATGCCTTTTTTGCTGCGGTAGAAATCAGAGATAATCCAAATCTCCGAGGGAAGCCAGTCATTATTGGAAATGACCCTCGAAAAACAGGGGGCAGAGGTGTTGTTTCAACCTGTAGCTACGAGGCAAGAGCTTTTGGAATCCACTCTGCCATGAGCTCTAAAGAAGCTTACGAACGTTGTCCTCAAGCTGTCTTTATTTCTGGGAATTACGACAAGTATCTGGCAGTTGGCCAGCAAATCCGTTCTATCTTCAGACGCTATACAGACATCATTGAACCCATGAGTATTGATGAAGCCTATCTGGATGTTACTGAAAACAAACTGGGTGTCAAGTCAGCAGTCAAAATAGCTCGCTTGATTCAAAATGATATCTGGCAAGAACTTCATCTAACTGCTTCTGCTGGTGTTTCCTACAATAAGTTCCTAGCTAAAATGGCTAGTGATTATCAAAAACCACGTGGCTTGACAGTTATTCTTCCTGATGAGGCAGAAGATTTTCTCAAGGAGATGGATATTGCCAAATTTCATGGTGTCGGTAAAAAGACAGTAGAAAAACTCCACCAAATGGGCGTTTTTACAGGGGGAGACCTTCTTGAAATTCCAGAAATCACTCTCATTGATCGTTTTGGCCGACTAGGCTTTGACCTTTATCGAAAGGCTCGTGGAATTCATAATTCTCCTGTCAAGCCCAGTCGCATTCGCAAGTCGATTGGGAAAGAAAAAACCTATCGGAAAAGTCTCCAATCAGAAGAAGATATCAAAAAAGAGCTGACCATTCTCTCTGGAAAAGTCGCTCTCAGCCTCCAAAAACACGAAAAGTCCGGTAAAATAGTTATTCTGAAAATCCGCTATCATGACTTTTCTACCCTTACCAAACGGAAAAGCTTGTCAGAAAGCACTCAGGATGAGGAAATCATTGCTCAAACCGCTATCCAGCTTTATGATTCTCTAGCTGATAAAGATAAGGGAACCCGCTTATTGGGTGTCACTGTGACTGGATTTTAAAAGAGGTTGGACAAAAACTCAATTTCAGGAGTAAATGAAGTAAATCTTTCCACAATAAAACGCATAGTATCAAGTTTTTTCAAAATCTGATATTATGCGTTTTTTGATTTTAAAGACTTTTTGCCCAGCCTCTTTTTTCTTATACAAATAATCGAACGAAGCTATAAAGTAGTAATACACTACCTAGGACAATACGGTATTTACCAAACATCGTAAAGTCGTGTTTTTTCACATAGCTAGTTAAGAAACGGATAGCAACCATGCTGACTGCAAAGGCCACTACCATAGCAACTAGAAGTAAGAAGAATTGACCAAAACTCAAGACTTCTCCCGCTTTGATGAATTTAAAAATCTTCAAAGCGCTGGCCCCAAACATAACTGGAATTCCTAGATAAAAGGTAAATTCTGTCACCACTGAACGACTAGTACCATTTAACAAACCACCGACGATAGTGGCACCTGAACGGCTCGTTCCCGGTAAAAGAGCCAAGACTTGGAAAAGACCGATATAAAGGGCTGTTTTATAAGGAAGCTTATCTAGCTCTGTGACTGTTGGCTCAATAGCTTGTGCCTTGTTGCGTTTTTCAAGATAGATAAAAGCAACCCCATAAACAATCAACATAATAGCCACTGACACCATATTATGGAAATGAGTATCAAACCAATCATCAAACTTAAAGACAAGGAGAAGAGGTAGAGTCGCTACAAAAACTTTGGACCATAACTGCCAAGTTTTACGGACTTGCACCTTATCCTTACCAGGTTTGAAGGGATTAAGTTTGTTAAAGTAGATTACCATAACCGCTAAAATAGCTCCGAGTTGAATAACTACGTTAAACATTGACATGAAGGCTTCACTCTGGTCTTTATACTGGACAAACTCTTCTGCTAGGATCAAGTGACCTGTACTTGAAATTGGCAACCATTCCGTAATTCCTTCAACAATACCAAAAAAGATAGATTTTAAAATTTCAATAAGATACATAGATAACTCCTTTTTCTATCCTCCATTATATCATACTTTTATAAGCTGTGTTTAATTTTCTTTAAAAGGCACCGATGCTGCCGCCACCACCGCCACCAGAGAATCCGCCACCAGAACTTCCACTACTAGAAGATACTGAGTAAGTACTTGCTGTATTTGCGACACTGGCATAATGGCTCATTTGCGCTGTTGAATGATAAAACATGCTATGCCAGCCATAGGCTACATAGAGATTGATATCTGGATTTTCAACTTGGATCTGGTGAACCTTCATCAAATGGCTAACCTTGTCAGCACAGCCAAATAAAGTTGCATACACCAGTAGGCGATTCCAGACTACAATACTTTCCAACTCTGCCTGATCCAGTCGTGCAATCTCACGTAACATATTTTCAAAACTCGTCCAAAGATAATAGACCTCTGCTCCTGCTTCATTTAGGACACCATCACGATTATCTAGTCGAAGCTTCCAATAATAGAAAAAAGCCAAAATTAAACCTAATGAGCCAAGTATTGGCAAGGGGAGATAAAGATAGCCATGAACGTCCAAACTGTACAAGAACAAACCAAATCCGATGATTAGTGGGAAAATAGTAGAAACACCCATGCTCACTTGCAAGACCTTTTCCCCGCTAGTCAAGGGGCGATAATAATCTGGTAGCCCCAAGAAAGTGACTCGGTCCTTGACCCCTTCTTGCATCTCTTTCAATGCTCTTTCAAAAGAATATTTGAGCTTACGACCTTTTGTTTGAATCCTTTTTTCATCAACAGCTTTTGCTCCACGGTAAAGGCTCTCAGAGACCTTATAATCCGCAAACAAATCAGAAACAGCAACTTCTTTTTTACCTGAAAAGGCCAGATTTAGACAGGTCCTCTCAAAGCTTGCCAAGCCATCTTCTTTTACCAACCTTAAAGTAACTGCATCTCCTTCTGAAATAATAGAGACATTACCACGGTCGATTACATCTAGTAAGGTAGCCTGAATAAGCTGGTTGAAGGTAAATTTGCCTGCTCCTTTAATTAGAGGACTCACTTCCTCCAAGGAAGTAGAGTAAACAGCTTCAGATAAAACCATAGGCTCTAATTCCATCGGCGGTTCATAGAGACGATGATTTTTGGCATATTTGACTGAAGGAGTGGTTTTTCTTCTATAAATAAAATAGAAGCAGGTACTTAATAACAAGGAAAGTGAAGAAATCAAAGGAACCACCAAAGTAACTAGATATTTACTCTGCTCTTTTTCTCTTACAATCGAGTCTTCTATCTTGTTAAACTCTTCTAAACGATTCCCTTTTAAGCCCTGATCCATAGCGCTAGCAAAATCGGTTCGCGGCCAGTAGGCATGCAATTCAACTCCACGCTGAGACGGAAGATTATCTAAACGAATCGTATAGTCAGGACCACTCTGTTCAATCCTTCCCTCTCTAAAGAGTTGCCCTGTGTGGAAAAAGAGTTTTTCAGCCCCCTTCTCTCCGCTTACATGAAACTCAAACTTTTCAATAGATTCTGAACTGTCGGTTAAGGGTTGCCAATTTAATTCAGCGATATCATCATATAAGAAAAGAAGGTTTTTCAATTGCCAGGTAAGTTCCACTTCGACCCTGTCTCCTTCCTGACCTGGATTATAGACTTTAACAGTATAACCATTCGTTTCTTCTGTCACTTCGCTAGTAAGATTTTCGATTTTATGACCGTTTTTAGATGCCTCAACCTTTGGATGAGGATCAATTTCAAATCCGCTAGGCATCTTGCCTGCACGACCAAGCCCCACGATTTGGCCATTAAAATCATCCTCAAACTGGTAAACTATCTTCTGCCTAAATTCCGCTGTATTGTCTGCATGAATATACAGTTCTCCTTTATAGGATGGAATGCTAAACTCCACAGCAAAAACCAGTTTGGGAACAATTATCAGACAAGTAAATATAAGTACTATTAACCAACTTTTTTTCATAATATAGCCTCTTTTGACCTTTTTCTCATTATATCATTTTTTTCTAAGTAAGGGTTTACTAGGATTGAAAAACTTGCTAATTTTCGATACAATAGAGAGAAGTCATTTTGAGACTAGAAATAGGAGAACACATGAAGAAATTATTCTTATCTATATTTACAGGTCTAGCATTAACCCTAGGCCTGATGAATACTGTCCAAGCTGATGAATATTTACGCATCGGGATGGAAGCAGCATACGCTCCCTTCAACTGGACACAAGACGACGATAGCAACGGTGCTGTCAAGATTGACGGAACCAACCAGTACGCCAATGGTTATGACGTTCAGATTGCCAAGAAAATTGCTAAGGATTTAGGAAAAGAACCCCTCATTGTTAAGACAAAATGGGAAGGTCTGGTTCCAGCCCTTACTTCTGGAAAGATCGACATGATCATCGCTGGTATGAGTCCCACTGCTGAACGTAAGCAAGAAATTGCTTTTTCAAGTAGCTACTACACTAGTGAACCCGTTCTTTTAGTTAAGAAAGACTCTACCTACGCCAACGCTACAACCTTAAACGATTTTGATGGTGCTAAAATCACTTCTCAGCAAGGGGTTTACCTTTATGATTTGATTTCACAAATCCCAGGTGCTCAGAAAGAAACAGCCATGGGTGATTTTGCTCAGATGCGTCAAGCTCTTGAAGCTGGTGTTATTGATGCCTATGTTTCTGAACGACCAGAGGCCCTAACTGCCGAGTCAGCGAACGCTAAGTTCAAAATGATTCAGCCTGAACCTGGTTTTAAAACTGGAGAAGAAGATACTTCTATCGCTATCGGTCTTCGAAAGGATGACGAACGTATCAGTCAAATCAATGCAAGCATCGAAACCATCACTAAAGATGAGCAAGTTGCCCTAATGGATCGTATGATTAAGGAACAACCTGTTGAAGCTACCAGTAGCGAAGAACAAAGCAGCTTCTTTGCTCAAGTGACAAAAATTCTTGCAGAAAACTGGCAACAACTCTTAAGAGGAGCAGGTATCACACTTTTGATTTCCATCATCGGTACTATCACAGGTTTGGTTATTGGTTTAGCAATCGGTGTCTTCCGTACTGCTCCACTCTCTGAAAACAACTTTGTAGCAGTCTTACAAAAAGCGCTTGGCTGGTTACTCAGTGTCTATATCGAAATCTTCCGTGGTACACCGATGATTGTACAATCTATGGTTATCTACTATGGAACTGCCCAAGCTTTCGGAATCAATCTTGACCGTACACTTGCTGCAATCTTTATCGTTTCGATCAATACCGGTGCTTACATGACAGAAATCGTCCGTGGTGGTATTCTAGCTGTTGACAAGGGACAATTTGAAGCGGCAACTGCACTTGGTATGACCCACAATCAAACCATGCGTAAGGTTGTCCTACCACAGGTCGTCCGCAACATCCTACCTGCAACTGGTAATGAATTTGTCATCAACATCAAGGATACTTCTGTATTGAACGTTATCTCGGTTGTAGAGCTTTACTTCTCAGGAAATACGGTAGCAACCCAAACCTACCAATACTTCCAAACCTTTACCATCATCGCTGTTATCTACTTTGTCCTCACCTTTACCGTAACCCGTATCTTACGCTTTATCGAACGTCGTATGGATATGGATACCTATACGACAGGTGCTAACCAAATGCAAACGGAGGATTTGAAATAATGAGTCAACCAATCCTTGAAATCAAACACCTCAAAAAATCCTACGGACAAAATGAGGTTCTAAAAGATATTTCTCTCACTGTTCACAAGGGAGAAGTTATTTCTATCATCGGAAGTTCCGGTAGTGGTAAATCAACCTTCCTGCGCTCCATTAACCTTCTTGAAACACCAACCGAGGGAGAAATCCTCTATCACGGTGAAAATGTACTTGAAAAAGGCTACGACCTCACTCACTACCGTGAAAAACTAGGGATGGTTTTCCAATCCTTTAATCTCTTTGAAAACCTCAACGTTCTTGAAAATACCATTGTCGCTCAGACAACTGTCCTCAAGCGTGAACGGGCAGAAGCTGAAAAAATTGCTAAAGAAAATCTAGATAAAGTTGGTATGGGGGAACGCTACTGGCAGGCTAAACCTAAACAGCTTTCCGGCGGTCAAAAACAACGTGTCGCTATTGCTCGTGCACTTTCCATGAATCCAGATGCCATTCTCTTTGACGAACCTACATCAGCTCTTGACCCTGAGATGGTTGGTGAAGTTCTTAAAATCATGCAAAATTTGGCTCAAGAAGGCTTGACCATGATTGTCGTGACTCACGAGATGGAATTTGCTCGCGATGTTTCTAACCGCGTCATCTTTATGGACAAGGGTGTCATCGCAGAAGAAGGAAAACCTGAAGTCCTCTTTACCAATCCAAAAGAAGAACGAACACGAGAGTTTTTACAACGTTATTTAGGATAAGGTAAAAACGATTAGATAAATCGTAAAACAAGTGTCGTTTTTCTATCCCTAATCATCATTGAGTCAAAGGCTCATGAACATAAAAATCAAGGTCGGATTTTATCCCGACCTCTTTTTATATATTTGAAAACTCATTCCTGTGCTCGCTAGCCTCTGTCTCCTGCTTCCTAATCACGAAATGCCTCTAGTTATATTCCTGGTCTTTTCTTAGATTTTTATGGCTAAAATCACTCTGCTCCCTATCAAGCTAATTCATTCTAACAAATAGACTCGTTGAGCAGATCATAGTAAGGCTATTTTATAGTCTCGTAAATAAAAGCAGACCCTAAAGTAGAGTCTGCTGGTATCCAAAGATTAATCTTCAAATTTTTCATGATTTTTTTCATAGAAATCAATTAATCCAAGGGCTGTTTCAAAGGAAATATTTTTAACTTTTGCACGTCCTTGAGCCAGAGCAATGATAGACATTTCACGTGCATTCGTTTCTTTAGAAATACGATAACCAGTGATCTTCTTATCACGAACCCAGCTAACAACTGATTCTACTTTTTCAAAGTTAGACTTAGCCATGTTTTTCTCCTATTTTATTCTTTACGATATTTAATTGTATATGTTTTTAAGGGATTTGTCAATAAAAAAACATATAGTCAATCAAATAAAACGTTAAGATTATATTTACTTAGCTTTCAAAGCTGATAATATATGGGTTCGTATATCTTCAACTCCATTAGGATTTGCTGGTAAGAAAATTGTATTATTACCTTCTTTTTCTGCAAAATTATTCAATGTATCTAAATACTGGTTGGTTAATAGGATTGACATAATTTGCTCTTCAGTTAATTCAACATTGGCTCCTTTTAATTCGATAATAGAATCAGCAAGTCCATCAACAATTGCTTTACGTTGCTCTGCGATCCCCACACCGTGTAGGCGATCTTTTTCTGCCTCTGCTTCGGCCGCTGTTACGATCTTAATTTTATCTGCTTCAGCCAATTCTTGTGCTGCCACTCTTTTACGTTGAGCAGCATTGATCTCGTTCATAGATTGTTTGACTTCAGCATCCGGCTCTACTTTGGTAATGAGCGTCTTAACGATAATGTACCCATACGTTGACATTTCTTCTGCTACTTGTTTTTGAACTTCTAATGCAATTTCATCCTTTTTCTCAAACAATTCATCCAAAGTTAACTTAGGAACAGATGAACGCAATGCATCTTCAATATAAGATTTGATTTGAGCTTCAGGTCTCATTAGTTTATAGTAAGCATCAGTAACGTTTTGCTCATTTACACGGTATTGTGTCGCAACATTCATAGTAACGAATACGTTATCTTGGGTCTTGGTTTCTACTACAATTTCACTTTGCAAGAGTCGTAATTGTACTCGAGCGGCAATCTTATCAATGCCAAAAGGTGCACGCAGATGAATACCACTGTTGCTCAACTTTTGATACTTACCGAACCGTTCAATAATAGCCACCGACTGTTGTCGAACGACATAGATAGAGCTCACTAAAATAGCTCCAACAATAAGCATTAGAATAAATAGAACAAGTATAACTTGTAAAACCATGGGAATCTCCCCCTTTCTTCACTTACATTATAGCACTCGTAAATAGGTTAGGCAAATAATATGATAAAAATTTCATAGGAAATTAAACAAGCATATTATAAAGAGTTTCATTGCCATTCAAATTAATATAGGCTGGGTCAAAACTTTCCATTCTACGAATAAGGCTAGCATAATCGTGCTTATCAGATAAAGCAATTCCAATTAAAACTGGTCCTGTTCCCTTACTAGCTCGTTTGATATACTCAAAACGAGTAATATCATCATTTGGTCCTAAGATATCATTTACAAACTCTCGAAGTGCTCCCGGACGCTGTGGGAAATTCACTACAAAGTAATGCTTGATACCATCATAAATCAAGGCACGCTCTTCCATCTCTGGCATACGGTTGATGTCATTATTCCCTCCAGAAATGATACAACAAATGGTTTTACCCTTGATGTAGTCGGACAAAACTTCCAAGGCCGCAATGCTGGCAGCTCCTGCAGGCTCTGCTACAATTCCTTGTTTAGAGTAGAGATCGATTAAGGTTTCAGAAATCAATCCTTCATCTACACCAATAAGCGTTTCAACATGTTTACGTGTCGCTTCATAGGTCAATTCTCCAACCTTCTGAACTGCAATGCCGTCAGCAAATTTGTCAATTTCCTTTAGTTTGACAGGCCCACCCGCTTCAAAGGCCGCCTTCATTGATCGGGCTCCATTGGCTTCTACACCAATGACATCAATCTCTGGATTTGTTTCCTTTATATAAGTAGAAACTCCAGCGATCAAACCACCTCCACCAACAGGTACTAGAACAGTGTCAAAGGCTATAGATTCTTTGCGTGCTACTTCCAAAATTTCATAAGCAACGGTTCCCTGTCCTGCTTGAACATTGGCATCATCAAATGGATCAATAAAAGTACGATTTTCAGCTAGAGTAAACTCTTGTGCTGCTTTAGCGGAAGCATCAAAGGTATCTCCAACCAATTTAATAGTTACAAAATCTCCTCCAAAGAAACGGACCTGACCAATTTTTTGTTGGGGTGTTGTAATGGGCATGAAAATTGTTGCAGGAATCTTCATTTCATTACAAGTGTAGGCTACTCCTTGAGCATGATTGCCCGCTGATGCACAGACTACACCTCGTTCACGTTCTTCTTTGCTAAGCTGAGAAATAGCGTAATAGGCACCTCGAATCTTGAAGGAACGCACTCGTTGGGCATTTTCTTTTTTGAGATAAATCTTGGCACCATATTTTTCCGACAGATAATGATCATATTCTAGTGGAGTTTCAACTACCACTCCATTCAAAACTTTATGGGCTTTCACCACATCTTTTGCACTTATCATATTTTCTCTTTCTTGAAAGGATCTAAAATGTGAAAGCGAGCTCGGTCCCCCCAACTCGCCTTCATGTTTACATATTAGTTATAGATTTTGAAAGCATCGTCGTCATTTTTTCCAACGAATGGCATTGCTTTACGCAATTCAACACCAACTTTTTCAATCTCAAGGTCAGCTGCTTGTTCACGGTAGGCAGTCAATTTTGGACGACCAGCTTTATAGTCGTTCACAAAGTCATTTGCAAATTTACCATTTTGGATATCAGCAAGAACAGCCTTCATATTTTCTTTCACTTGGTCAGTGATCACACGTGGACCTGAAACGTAGTCACCATACTCGGCAGTGTTAGAAATTGATTGACGCATTTTCTTGAATCCACCTTCATAGATCAAGTCAACGATGAGTTTCATTTCGTGAAGGACTTCAAAGTAAGCCAATTCTGGAGCATAACCAGCTTCAGTCAAGACTTCAAATCCTGCTTCCATCAAGGCAGTCAAACCACCACAAAGAACTGCTTGTTCACCGAACAAATCTTCTTCTGTTTCTTCTTTAAAGCTTGTTTCAAGAAGACCAACGCGTGCTGAACCAACACCTTTAGCCCAGTCCATAGCAATATCTTTAGCATTTCCTGTTGCGTCTTGGTAAACTGCATAAAGCGCTGGAACACCAAATCCTTCTTCGAAAGTACGACGTACCAAGTGACCTGGCCCTTTAGGAGCACACATGAATACGTCAACACTTTCTGGAGCTTTGATGAATTCAAAGTGGATGTTAAATCCATGTGCAAAACCAAGTGCATTACCAGCTTCCAAGTTTGGAGCTACTTCTTCCGCATAAAGGTCCGCTTGGATTTCATCTGGTGCCAAGATCATGATGACATCAGCCAATTTAGTTGCCTCAGCTACTGTGTAAGTGTCAAATCCATCTTCTTTTGCTTTGTCAAAAGACTTACCTGGGCGCACACCGATGATAACATCATGACCTGTATCACGCAAGTTTTGAGCGTGGGCATGACCTTGTGAGCCATATCCGATAACGGCGATTTTTTTACCGTCAAGTGCTGCTACTTTTACATCTTTTTCATATTCCATTTGAACTGCCATAGTTTTTCTCTCTTTTCTATCTATTTATTGCCTTTTAGGCTAGTGTAACTAATTTAGGTTGGATTTTTAGTCGCGGGTAAATCCAGTTGCACCCGTACGAGCGATATTGCGAATACCATACGGTCGAATCACTCGTAATAAAGCTTCGCTCTTTTCTGCATTTCCAGTCATTTGAATGGTAATGGAACTTGGAGCCACATCCACTACTGTTGCACGGAAAGGCTGTATAATAGCCAGAATCTCTGCACGTTTTTCAGCAGGTGCTGATACCTTTACGAGTATAACTTCACGTTCCAAGTGGGGTTTATCTGTGATATCACGAATGCGAATCACATCAATCTGACGATTGAGCTGTTTGATGATTTGTTCGACTTCGTCATGTGAAGCAACATCAATGATCAGGGTAATACGTGATACATTCGGATCTTCCGTTGCACCAACAGAGATACTTTCAATATTGACCTGACGGCGAGAAAGAACACCTGTAAAACGGTTTAGAACTCCTGAGCGATTTTGAAGTTTTGCTGTTAACATTCTACGCATTGAACTTCACCCCCAACATCTCATGATTGCTCTTACCAGCTGGAACCATTGGAAGAACATGCTCTTTACGGGAAATATCAACCTCGATGAACATAGGAACATCTTCCAAAATAACTTCTAAGTCCTTTGCCAAGGTCTCAGGATTGTCAAACTTATAATTTTGAATACCATAAGCCTGGGCCATAAGCTGAAAATCAGGTAGTGTTTCAAATACAGACTCCGAAGTTCTTCCTTCATAGAAAGACTCCTGCCACTGGCGAACCATCCCAAGCGAATGGTTATTGAGCATAATGACCTTGATTGGAATCTTGTAAACATTCAAGATTGCCAGTTCCTGATTGGTCATCTGGAAACCACCATCTCCAACAAAGAGAACAACTTCCTTATCAGGATTTGCAATCTTGGCTCCGATAGCTGCAGGAACACCGAATCCCATGGTTCCTAGACCACCTGACGTTACCAGTTGACGCTCATTTTGGTAAGGATAGTATTGAGCTGTCCACATTTGATGTTGCCCAACGTCTGTTACGACAATGGCATCGCCTTTGGTCAATTCACCCACACGTTCTATAACTGCTTGTGGTTGCACGACACGTTCCTTCTTATCGTAAGAACGAACACGGTTCTTATCTTGAGTGACTTTCTCAATCCATTTCTCTGTGTTATTATGAACAGTTGGTTCAGAGAGCAAGAGCTCTAAGGCCTTCTTAGCATCTCCAACAACAGGGATATCAACAGAGATTATCTTTCCAATCTCAGCTGGGTCGATGTCAATGTGAGCAACTTTAGCATTCTTAGCAAAGGTCTTAGGATTTCCAGTCAAGCGATCATCAAAGCGACAACCAATAGAAATCATAAAGTCAGCTTCAGTCATAGCAATATTTGCTGCAAAGGAACCATGCATTCCGCCCATTCCCAAAAATAGGGGATGGCTAGTTGCTATCGTTCCCTGTCCCAAAAGACTGGTAACAACAGGAATTTGATAACGTTCTGCAAATTCATTTAACTCTGCCGCAGCCTCTGCATAGCTAATTCCACCACCAGCTAACAAAACTGGCTTCTTAGCCTTAGACAACTGTTTCAAGATTTTCTTGATTTGCATCTCATTAGGCTCTAGAGTTGGTTGATAACTTGGTAAATCTATCTCCGATGAATAGACGAAATCCGTCTCAAGGGCAGAAACATCTTTTGGTAAGTCAATGACGACCGGCCCAGGACGACCTGTAGTTGCAATATGGACAGCTTCCGTAATAATCCGTGGAATATCCGCTGTTTCGCGCACCTGATAGTTATACTTAGTGATTGGCATGGTTATACCAACGATATCCGCTTCTTGGAAAGCATCCTTACCGATTCCCGCTCTTGCGACTTGCCCTGTGAAGACCAAAAGGGGAACACTATCGCTCATGGCATCTGCAATACCTGTAATGGCATTCGTTGCCCCCGGTCCACTTGTGACGACTGCGACACCAAGTTTTCCTGTTGACTTGGCATAACCTTCAGCTTCATGAAGACAACCTTGTTCATGGCGACCTAGAATATGGCGAATACCTTTAAAATTATAAATAGCATCATACAAAGGCAATACAGCTCCGCCTGGATAACCAAAAATCGTATCGATTCCTAAGTCACGAAGTGTTTCCAAAACGAGTTCTGAACCTGACTTTGGTGAGTCTAAAATGATTTTCTCCATTCTACCCCTTTCTCTTCTCTTAAAAATAGCTTGTTACTATGATACCATTTTTTCAAAAATTTTCAATACAAAAGAGCAAATTTTCTGAATTTTCTATCTAGATGTTTTTTCACATACTTTTAAACTAGCTATCTACTGAGCCAAGACATTGAGGAGACCCCTGTTAAAGGAAAGGATGGACGTAAAACCCAGCGTCGTAAACTCAAGAAAGTCTTGCGTAAAGTCAAGGATGATTTTTCAGTACGTGCTGAAAAATATGAGAAGTATCAAGAGACATTTGAGGGGCGCAATAGCTTTTCTAAAACCGATCCAGATGCCACTTTTATGCAGATGAAAGAAGATCATATGAAGAATGGTCAACTCAAGGCTGCTTATAATCTTCAAATCGCTACTGAAAACCAATTTGTACTTCACTATAATGTCTTCTCAAATCCGACAGATACCTAGACTCTTCTGCCATTCCTTGAAGCCTATCCGTATGACGTAAATACAGTTGTCGCAGATGCTGGATATGGAAGTGAAGAGAACCTCCTTCGTTTAGATGAAAAGAGGGTAAACCATCTGATTAAATATGCCATGTTTAACAAGGAACAGAAGAGAGGGTATAAACAGTCAGCTAGAAACTTAGCGAATTGGCACTATAATGACAAGGAGGATAGCTACACACATCCTGACGGTTGGTGCTATCGTTTTTACCATATCAAACATCAGAAAACACAGACAGACTTTCAACAGGAAATCAAGGTTTACTACGCTGATGAACCTGAATCAGCCCCTCAAAAGGGACTTCATATTAACGAACGCTATCAGCACTTAAAAACTAAAGAATGTCAGGCGCTTTTATCTCCTGAAGGTAGACAGATTTTCGCTCAACACAAGATTGATGTGGAACCTGTTTTTGGGCAGATAAAGGCTTGTTTGGGTTACAAGAGATGTAACCTAAGAGGCAAGCGTCAGGTGAAAATTGACATGGGATTGTTGCTTATGGCTAATAACCTCCTAAAATACAATAAGAGAACGACTCAAAATTAAAAAGCTAGAGTTCCGCTGTTGGGAATCTCTAGCTTTTTTGTGACTGGAACTAGTTTGTCCCAGACTCATAGCAGTCATTTCTATTTTAGGAAAATCGTTCTAAGTATATTCTTTCATCCAATATCTATCACTCATCATCTTCTTTCGAGAAATTAGTGACTGCTTTTAGCTGATTAATCTAGTTTTCTTCGACCTACATATAGGCTCAATAGTATTCCACTACCTAGAAGAATAGAGATATAATCTGTTTGGCTTCCAGTCTCAGGCAATTTATCCCCATGTTTTTCTTTTACTGTTGTTGGTTGAACAGGTGTTGGAACAACTGGAGTTGGCTGCGCTGGTACTGTTGGAACATCTAATCCTGGTACTTCGTGTACTTCTGGAATCCCTGGTACTCCACCGTTAAATTCTGGCACTTCGTGTACTTCTGGAATCCCTGGTACTCCACCGTTAAATCCTGGTACTTCGTGTACTTCTGGAATCCCTGGTACTCCACCGTTAAATTCTGGCATTTCGTGTACTTCTGGAATTCCTGGTACTCCACCGTTAAATCCTGGTACTTCGTGTACTTCTGGAATCCCTGGTACTCCACCGTTAAATTCTGGCATTTCGTGTACTTCTGGAATTCCTGGTACTCCACCACTAAATTCTGGTACTTCGTGTACTGCTGGTGGCACTGGTACTTCACCATTAAATTCTGGTACATCATGTACTTCTGGAATTCCTGGTACTCCACCACTAAATTCTGGCACTTCGTGTACTTCTGGAATTCCTGGCACTCCACCACTAAATTCTGGCACTTCGTGTACTTCTGGAATTCCTGGCACTCCACCGTTAAATTCTGGTACTTCGTGTACTGCTGGTGGCACTGGAATTTCAGATGTTGGTTTGTCGTTTAAAGGTGGTACTGGTTTGTTTTGGCATCCACATTTACCATCTTTGCCATCGCGTCCATCGCGTCCATCGCGTCCGTCTCTACCATCTTTGCCATCTTTAACAACTGTTTTCGTCACAGTGCCGTCAGAATTGATGATTGTGATTGTGTGACTTCCATCTCCATTATCTTCAACAGAAACTTTTGGTGATTTACCATCTTTACCGTCTTTAATCACCATTTCTGTCTTACTTCCATCCGGATTAGTAATTGTAACAACGTGAGTTCCATCGTTATTATTTTTAACTGTTACAGTTGGTGAAACTCCATCTTTGCCATCTTTACCATCTTTGATAATAGATTTGTATTCACGGCCATCAGAATCAACGATTGTCAATGTGTGAGTTCCATCTCCGTTATCAACGATGTTCGCTTTTGGTGATTTACCATCAAAGATTGTAGTTGTAGTTTCTTTACCATCAGCACCTGTAACTTTAATAGTATGTGAACCATTATTGTTATCAATCACTTCAAGTTTTGGTTCTTTACCATCACGAACTGTAGTTGTTGTAGTTGTACCGTCTGAGTTCACAACTGTGATAGTGTGAGTTCCATCACCGTTATCCACAACCTTAGCAGTTGGTGATTTACCGTCACGAATTGTGGTTTCAGAAACAGTACCATTACCGTTTTCTACACGAATAGTGTAAGTACCATCATGGTTGTCTTTAACAGTTGCTACTGGTGATTTACCATCTTTAATGATTGTTTCAGTAGTTGTTCCATCACCATTTAGAACTGAAATCTTATGAGTTCCATTTTGTTCGTCAGTAATAGTAACTTTTGGTGATTTACCATCACGAACTGTGGTTTCAGTTGTCACACCTTCTGGATTTGTAATAACGATTGTATGACTTCCGTCTCCATTATCACGAACAGATGCGGTTGGAGTACGTCCGTCAACACCGTCACGACCATTTTTAACAACAAACTCATTCTTAGTTCCGTCTGGGTTTGTAATTGTTACAGTGTGGCTTCCATCTGGATTTTCTGTTGTTGTAGCCGAAGCAGATTTACCATCTTTACCATCTTTGATGATAGCATTAGTAACGTTACCGTCTCCATCCGTAACTTTAACAGTGTGAGTTCCATCGTTGTTATCAGTTACTTCAACTTTTGGAGTCTTACCGTCTTTACCATTCTTAACAACAGTTTCTTTAGTTGATCCATCTGGATTGGTTACAGTAATTGTGTAACTTCCATCTTGATTATCAGTAGTCGTGATAGTTGCAGTCTTACCGTCTTTACCATCTTTGACTTTAGTTTTTGATTCAGAACCATCTGGATTTCTAACTGTAATAGAGTGTGTTCCATCTCCATTATCTGTTACCGTAACAAACGGAGATTTTCCATCTACCCCGTTATCACCTTTATCCCCTTTTTCACCTTTAAGCCCATCAAGAACTGTTGCAAGAGGTTTTGCAGGATCTAATGGTTGTCCTGGTTTTGCTGGATCTTCTACGTAAATCTTAGTCTCATTGCCTTCTTTTCTAGCAACTAAAGATTTACCATCTTTACCATCTTTACCATCTTTACCATCTTTACCATCTTTAACATTCACAGTAATTGGAGCTTTACCAGGTGTAGTTATGGTTACATCTGTACTCTTTCCGTCAGCTCCTGGTTTTGTAGTAATTTCAGGTGTGTCACCTTTATCACCTTTAGGACCTTTGATGTTACCTGCTGGTTCCCATGCATTGTCCTTCTTAACGAAGACATCGCCTGTTTCAGTATTAACGAAGCTGTCTCCATCCTTACCTTGACTTGGTTTTGGATTTTCCTTACCATTGAGAACTTCTTTACCATCACGACCTGACTGGCCTGTCGCTCCATCTTTAATCAGTTCTGATCCCAAAAGTTCATCAGTTCCTGGAGTATATTTACCATCGCCATTTTCATCAGTATAGAATGTAACCACTGTGTGAGATGGTTTTCCATTTTGTCCTTCAACTCGTAACAAGTCAACTTTTGGAGTTTTTCCGTTTAGCCCATTTTCTCCATTTTTCACATTTACTGTTACTGGGTCTTTCCCTGGTACTTTGAATGTAATATCAGAACTATTGCCATCTTTACCAGGTTTTACAGACACTTCCGGAGTTTTCCCATCTTGTCCATCTTTCACAATGGATGTTTGAATAAGGGTATCAGTTCCTTCTGTATAGTTACCATCACCATCTTTGTCAATGTAGAAGGTTAGAGTGGTTTGTTTCTTATCTTCATCACGGACAGCTTTAACTTTTGGTGTTTGACCATCTACTCCGTTTTTAACGACTGTTGTGAGGGCTGGTTTGCCTTCTGGCTGAGTAATAGTAATTGTATGACTGCCATCTTGGTTGTCTGTCACAGTTACTGTTGGAGTGAAGCCGTCTTTACCGTTCTCACCCTTATCGCCTTTAGGACCTTTGATGTTACCTGCTGGTTTCCATTCATTGTCCTTCTTAACGAAGACATCGCCTGTTTCAGTATTAACGAAGCTGTCTCCATCCTTACCTTGGCTTGCTTCTGGATTTA